>JAGCFY010000189.1 GCA_017649845.1 Paludibacteraceae bacterium | reverse complement strand
TAATAACTCAGAAAAGCATACATCTCTTCGTCCGTCAGACCCGCCTTTTTGGCTGCACTCTTGTAACTCGAACCCGGCCAGTCCACGATCTTGAAATAGTCGGGAAAATCACCTAAGAATGCTACGTTCGGAGTGATCGCCGTGAAAGGATAGTCGCTCAGTGCAGCACAAGCGTAACAGAGCGCACCGCCTTGGCTCGAACCCTCGGCAAACAGCTTTGTCATATCGCTCGTCTCGCGTGTAGCCATAAACCGTACAGCCTGCACAGCATCCATGAACGCGCCGCGGTAATAATAACTGTCCTTGTCGCCTACATGGTATGCTAACCAGTCGCCGTAGATATTCTCCGTCGCCTCATCCACACCCGGATTCGTTCCGGCAGGACGGTTATTGAGGTATTGTCCACGATGAGATACATAGAACTCGGCATATTGGGACGAACCACCCATAGGACAATCGCATTTGCTCTTGCTTCCTTGGGTGTCATATCCGAAGAAATGCATCAGCACAGGGTGTTTCTGGCCGTCTTGCGGTTCGCAGTAATAACCGCGAATCTTCACCGGCTCTCCTTCCAAACCGTCCGGAACGGAATACATCTCCACCAGATATACCTTACGGGTCGCGCTGCTATTTTTCTCTATCTCCGTCAATACAGGATCCATATCCACTGCCGCCAGTTGGTCTTTCACGCCCTGCCAGTATGCATCAAAATCCGGTTGCTTGTCCGGAGCCGAAACGATGTCGAAAGGATCGATACCGAATACGAAATTGCGGGCAGTCTTTCCTTTAACAAAGCACATGGCGCGGTAGAATCCCGGTTCCAAATCCTCCGGAGTCGTAATCGCGTAGTTCTTCTCTGTATTACCGGCAACGGTCATAGTATCATTCAGCTCTATTACCAATTGTTTGGTATCTGTCGTGATACGCACCTTGATCGGTAACTGAGCCTCCGCGGTATCATTGTTCTCCACCGGCACGTTGAAATACGGACGCTTGCTCCAGATCATATCCTCCGGTTCTACAACCGTCGTATCTTTCGGCTGAGGATCTATTTCCGGACCCGGATTCTCACACCCGCACGCGCCCATTAAGAGTAAGGACGCGAGCGCGAGCGAGAAAATATAATAGCGTGTATTCTTCATAATTTTACCTTTTATTCCCTTCCTCTCCCCTCTAGGGGAGTTGGAGGGGTCTTACAGATAGTCATTCAGATTAACGATGTTGAAGGCATTGTAGTACTTATCCATGTTGTGCTCGATGCGCATCAGTACTACTTCCTCTGCTTGAATACCCAGACGCTCCAGGTTGTCATAAAGCATCTGACGAGCTACCAGAGCCTCCGGCTTCTGCCAGATATAACGGCAACCGGTCTTAACGAGCCATAACTGACGCTCTTTAGAGCACTCGCTCAAGTCTTTGCCTACCTCGTCGCCGCGGAGCCATTTTTTCCAGCGGTTGCTCTCATATACGCATTGCCACAGCACTTGGGTCATGTTACTCAGTTGAGCAATCTTGCCCTCTGCATGCAGTTTCTTCTCCTCTTCTTCGAGTTCTGCCAGAGCGTCGTACTCGTTCATCGTGAACTCAGGACCTACGTTAGCGGCACCCATGCCTGCCTTCGGATAATCCTCAGGATTCTCTACGTCGTCGCTGTAGTGACCTTTGATATAACTGCCGTAAGGACGAACCTTCGCCGTTAACTCGCGCGCTACCTTCGGATCGAAGAAAGTGGTATGCAGGTCGGTACCTACTTTGCCTACGATGAAGCATGGCCAGATATCGTCCAGACCTACCTCATGCAGACCGGCTTTCAGTCCCTCAAGGAACGTGTCAAATGTCTTCTCGTCTGCCAGACCGCCGTGAACCTCTTCTGTTCCTACTTCGTAAGAAATAGGAGCGATTCCATGCGCCTTTCTGAAGTCCTCAGCATGTTTGATCAACTCTACCGTACGTTTTACCACTACATGGATATCGATGATCTCACCCTTCGGCAGGAAGATATCTACAGTCGGATCTACGTGAATCAAATCATAACCTGCTAAGATAGCAGCCTCGTAACTCTTCTTCACGCCGTTCATGGCACGCTCGGTATCCCAGCGCTCTACGCTCTGTACGTCCTTCAACCATGGGCCACCGTGGTCGATTGCCACTACGTACGGACCGGTGTAATGAACAGCCGCAGCCTCACGAGCCAAGATCTTCGTGAAGACCTCTTGTGTCATTCCGGTGTAACCGCCGTCGCAGTCAACCTGGTTCAGCGTCGTCGCGAAATAGATCGGCGAGTTGTTACGTTTCGCTGCGCGGAACGATGCTTTGATTACTGACAAGGAGTTCGGACATGCTGCGAACAATGTCATCGGTACTCCGGTTGCTTTTTTACGCTCCTCCATTACGCGGAGGATATTCTCTGTCTTTGCCATATTAATTGTGTATTATAAATTTTTAATTAGTTGCTATCTCTCCCCTTTAGGGGAGTTGGAAGGGTCTTATTCGTAAATCGTTACTCCCTCTACCACGCGGTGAATGTTTCCGCTCACACTCGGTGCATCCGGATTCAAACCGTGTGCCTTCGAAGCATAGAAGCCTAATAACTGACCTACCAGCACGTAAGGTACGATGCCGTAGAAATCGTTCTCTTTCGGTCCGTAAGGCATCTTCACTACCAAATCTGCCTTCACACCCGGAAGCTCAGGCGCTTTGCCGGCTACTACAATAAGCTGTGCTACCGGTTTGTTGTTCGCATCCACCTGTTTTACCAGGTCGCGCTCATAACGCTGTACGTCCTCTTTGTCGGTCATTAGATAAACCACAATGGACTTGTCGTTTACCACTGCTTTCGGTCCGTGACGGAAACCTAAGAAACTGTCAAACTTACATACTACGGCGCCGTCGGTCAACTCTTGCAGTTTCAAGTGGCACTCTTCTGCGATACCCTTCAACGCACCCGAACCGAGGAACACACCGCGCTCGAACGGACGAGAAGCGATCTCTTTTAACTTCTCTTCGTATTCGGCGATCACAGCCTCCGCGTTCTTCGCCGTCTTCTCTATCTGCTCCGCATCTTTGTCAAGCGTCTCAATATGTCCGAGCATCAGGCAC
>JAGCFY010000188.1 GCA_017649845.1 Paludibacteraceae bacterium | reverse complement strand
TTCATACAGATTGTGGAACTGCATATTCTCTAGGATGGGATACCGAAGAAATAGCACAAATCGTACGGGGAAATAGCCATCTTAGCATATACGTTGGAAAAACAAACAATGAGTAAAAGCAAAATGGACAAAACCTTGAATGATAGAATCACTAAATGGATTTTGGAATTCTCCCAAAGTGAATTAGATTGGGATAGTTATCATATTGATGAATTTCAAGAATGTAAGATTCCTAAAAGTAAGTGGATAGAATATGCTTTCAAGGTTTATTCGATATGTGAGAAGATTTTACTTCAATGTAAAACAAAGAATTCTGTAGCTTTGTGCTTTGAACTCAATATAACTACTTCACATTGCCCTGTTCCTTTAAGTTTATCAAGGCAATGCTTTAATAAAACAAACTCTCATCCAGAGATATATTTGTTTAAGAATAGAGCAAAACGATCCGACCTTCTCTCAGAAGCGAAATACCTACAGGATTTAAGCGCTTCATATAATATGAAGGTGTACTTATTAGAGAAGAAAGAAGATGTTTATTGGCGGTGGTTGTTTTTGTGGAAAAATGACGAATGAAGAAATAGAGAAATATTTTAATGATAAAAATTGGCACAAAGGAGATTGAAGAAAAATCGTTTGAATAGAGAAATCATATTACAGTATTTGAATCATTTAGGTTGGAATCTTCTGGATGAGAATTTTTGGCGCACAGAGAATGTAGTATATGAGTTTGTGGAAATACCGCATAGATGCTCTCCGTGCTAATAAATTTAATCGCACTAATATTTATAAAGCTTATCGATAAAATGGATAAGAAAACTACAATAAAAAGAATCGGTTGTATAGTAGCGATACTGATTTTTCTTGGTTTTCCTGCTTTTATAATAGGAGAATTGTATTATTATTTAAAATTAGACCGTAATTATATCAAAGTGGATGAAGATAGAATCATCACTATTTGGAAAAATTGTATTATCTTTGAACGATATTGGTTCCCGTTCTATCCAAAAGATAATTGTATTTTTGTAAAGAGCACATGGGACTTTTACGATGTTAGTTTTACGATAACACAGGATTCAGTTCTTGGGATTTGGAGCAATTATCCTATTGAAGTGCATGGTTTGGATGAATTCAAAGCAATTGAGATATTTGAAAGAGACAAACGTGATAATTGGGCCAATCAGTATAGTTTTGCAAATGTAACAGATGCCCGAAAAGATAGTTTCGTCTTGGAATTCACTTATCAACTATGGTACCCGAGCACTATACAGAAAGGCATGTATATATATAGAACAGACATGGGAATTACCCAAAAGAGTTTTGGTGATTAGCAGTTTATCATTGTCTTTTCTACAATTTAGTTAGTGTTATATTGAGGTCTGTAAGTTGGATAACGGATTATAATGGATATCTGACCGATTTTATGCAGTTTAGAGCAAGCACCGCTTGCGATAAACCCTCTAAACAACGCAGCGCTAAACGAAAAATCGTCCTCCGGGGCGATTTTTCTTGCGTATGTCAAAAAAAAGCAGTAATTTTGCACCGCAAAATTGTTTGGATTATGAAACGCCTTATTCCCATCCTCCTTGTCTGTCTGTGCTTGCCGGCTTGTCACAAAAACAATTCGTCTAAAGGTCTTTGCCCGGAAAAGTCAATATCTATGGACGATACGCTGATTCTCAATATTGATTCCATATTCGGAACAGGAGATTTTCCGTCCAAAGAGGAAATGACCAAGATGGGGAATGTTTTTTATCAGACGGAGAGTGACGGGTGGGCAGATACTTATCCGGGATGGTACGTGCAGGAAAAAATCAAAGCCGTTGCAACGGACAGAGAATTATGTTCGATGGCGCGTTTCTCTTCCGTACCTGCGTTGCGTGCGTTTGCTTTCTACGTATTGGCGGAAAAACGCCATAAAGCTTGCTTCCCTATTTTGTGTGCTGGCATCAAAGATGATGCAACATTTAGCAGACCTTCATATGATGTTATCTGGACGTGGAATGTTGCTGAATATATGATTAGCACCTCACTGTCTGATTCTTTATTTTCGCCGCAACAACTATTTCAGCTGGATAGTTTGATAGCCTTTACTCCCGGCTTGTCGCATCTCGATTTTCAAGTCTGGTCTTCTGTTTGTCGTTTGTCGGATACATTGGAGATATATGACAGAATACGGGAATTGTATTTGGAAGGACATGACAACATGCTTATTGAACTTGCCCGGTATAAGAAAGAGTCCGATAAAGACTTGTTTATTGCCGCCCTAAAACAATACAAGAAAGGCTTGGATCGAGAGGAATGTGAAGAAAAAACTAATTTCGCGTTAGCAGGATTAAAAAACTGGCAGGATGCTGATTTTATACCTCTGTTGGAAGAAATACGCGATTATGAACTGAAACGCAGATATATCGATTACGGCAGACTTGTTGTGTTATTCAAAGCCGTTATGGCTTACGATGATGATTGGGCATATCATTTTATGGAGGAGACATTCGAAACCAAACAAGCGTACAAAAAAACAATGTATCCTGAAAATCTCTACAAAGCTTATTACGAAGAGCCTGAACGTGTACGGTTCTTACCCATAGTCAGCAAGTACGCCGAGAAACCGTATGATTGGGATTGGTATCACAGTAATGAAAAATAATCCCCCTATGAAACGCCTCTTTATCATACTATTCCATATCTGCATTTGGATAGGAGCGGTGTCGATTCTGACTATTGCCGCAGCAGGGTTGTTGGATATCCATTTGCGTTGGGTTTATCTTGTCTATTTCGTTTTGGGGCTGTATATCAGCATCATCGCTTTTCTATATGCTTATTGCTCGAACGATCCTGTTCATCCCTTAAGGTTGTTTGTCCGCCTGATTGTTGCTTTTCTGACACTGGTACTTTCGGCTCTACCGGTTATTATGCTGTTTCTTCTTGCTTTCCACCCCGCAGGTTCAACAGACTCACTTGTCTTGGATGCTATAGCACGGATAGCAGGATTTCTCTCTCCGTTGTCTGTCACCACACTCTGCGTATATGTATTCGTCAAAAGCCTGCCTAAAATATATTATAAAAACTACTTGAATAACGATATAGAGTGATTTCGGCAAAAAATACATAAAAATCACATTTTTTCGCCCAAAAACTTGCCGGTATCGGCAGAAATTAGTATCTTTGCGCAAATTTTAGCATGAATGTATAATTATTTAGTACAATGGCTACAAAAATCAAGCAAATAGTAGATAATAAAGGGACGGATACGCTGCTGTTCAGTTCATGGTTGTCGGCCCAAGGTATCAATAGGGCAGAACAAGCAGCCTATGTGCAAAGCGGATGGTTAGAAAAGGTGGCACATGGTGTATATAAAGTGGCAGGAGCAGACGTGTCGCTCTTTAGCGCCGTTTCAGCTTACAACACCCAACTCGCCAAACATTGTATCATAGGTGCTGAGACAGCTTTGGAGATACGCGGATATTCTCACTACGTGCCGATGGGGAAACCGTTGGCGTTTCTCTATACTGATGCTCGCGCTAAACTGCCGAAGTGGTTCTTAGTACATGACTGGGACCGCACCTTGCGCTATCATACTACATCTCTCTGGGAAGACAACAACCTTGGTATTGAGCAACGGGAAGAAGACGGTCGTCCTCTTCTCATATCTTCTCCCGAGAGGGCTATCATGGAATGTCTCAACCGTCCTTTTGTGGCGCAGACACTCATGGATACGTATTATGTTATGGAAATGCTCACCACACTGCGCCCGACCCTGGTTCAGCAATTGTTGGAACAATGCTCGTCTGTCAAAGTGAAGCGCTTATTTCTTTATATATCGGAGAAAGCGAACCATCCCTGGTTCAAAGCGATAGACACCAGCCGCGTGAATCTTGGTAGCGGACGCCGGATGATAAGTGCCCGTGGCAAATACGTCAGCAAATACAATATTACCATACCAGCCGATATATATAACTATGTATAGTCCTGTTTTTGCCCATAAAGTGGAGTTGTTGCTCAAACTCATGCCTTATGTGATGAACGAAGGTGTGTTCGCTGTGCATGGTGGTACTGCCATCAATTTATTCGTAAAGAACATGCCACGCTATTCGGTAGATACAGACTTGACTTACATGCCTTTAGCCAATCGTGAAGATAGCATAAAAGACATCAATACCCATTTAGAATCTATCATCACCCATGCCAAACCTCAATTGCCAGGACTGCATGTTGTGCCTAATTATGACACATGCAAACTACTATGTGAATATCGCGGTTATCAGGTTAAGATTGAAGTGAACCAAACGAAGCGTGGTATTATTGGAGGCGAAGTACAGACTTTACCATTATGCGATAAAGCACAAGAAGAGTTTGGCATGTATTGCGAAGCGGTAATAGTTCCACAGACGCTTCTGTACGGAGGAAAAATAGCTGCGGCATTGTCTCGTCAGCATCCACGTGACCTGTTTGATGTGAAGCATATGAATATTCCTTTGAAGGATGTCCGTGAAGGTCTTATATTCTGCTTATTGGGCAGTGACAGACCTATTCACGAATCCTTTGCTCCTATGCTCATAGACCAGCATGCGGCTATGGAAAATCAGTTTGAGGGAATGACAAACATTCCGTTCTCTTATGAAGAGTTCGAACAGACACGTAGTCAACTGATTACAGATATGCAAAACATCATGACCGATGCCGATAAGAATTTCTTTTTGAGTTTTGAAGCCGGTGAACCGATGTGGGATGGATATGAGTTCGAATACTTCCGCACTTATCCATCTGTGCAATGGAAATTACTTAATATCAACAAACTTAAAAGAATGAACCCGAGTAAACTCCACGCTGAAACAGCAAAATTACGCCGTTGTTTCAAGTAGTCCATGCTACTGTGTCATACCTCCGCTCCATATTGCTTTATTTTCTCATGCTCACTGCTTCACATGCAATGAGTAGCCCTTATCACTCCGACCACCTCGGCTCTGCCAACTGGATAACGGATGTAGGAGGCAATCCTATCCAATATATCCACTATGCTCCATATGGAGAGCTGATTGCCAATCGGCAGGTTGCTTGGTACGACGAACGATACAAGTTCACGGGCAAGGAACGTGATTGGGAAAGCAGGTAGAATAAGGCTTGAACAAGAGTCGAACAAGAGTTAAATAAGGGTTGATTCGGACTCATTTATAGCTCCCGATATGAAAAATGCACTTTTCTCTTGCGCATTTCAGAAAAAAGTAGTACCTTTGCAGCCGGAAACAGATAAAAACGTGCAAAAACAGCATTCTAAATAGCTAAAAAATGTGAAGAATAAGTTTTGTAAATCCCATAAATTCGTGAAACAATATGATGAGACGTAAGATTTATGACGAATTGCTTGACTGGAAAAAGCAAAGGAATGGTAAGGTGGCGGTAATGATAGACGGAGCCAGACGTATTGGTAAAAGTTACATTGCAGAGGCTTTCGGACGCAAAGAATACAAGACGTATATTCTCGTTGACTTTAATCATGCGGATAAACAGTTACTGAAAATCTTTGACGACTACCTCACTAATTCGGATATGTTCTTCATGCACTTGTCGCTCTATTACGGCGTGCAGTTGTATGAGCGCGAATCGCTTATTATATTCGACGAGGTGCAACTTTACCCGCGTGCACGTGCCGCTATCAAATATCTCGTAGCGGACGGACGATACGATTACATTGAGACAGGTTCGTTGGTCAGCATCAATCGCAATGTGAAAGATATTGTCATTCCGTCAGAGGAGCATCGTATCGCTATGTACCCGATGGACTTTGAGGAGTTCCTTTGGGCGCTTGGCGATGAGATGCTTATGCCGTTTATCCGTGATTGCTATGCAAAAAAGACACCTCTGGGACCTATACATCGAAAAGTGATGGATTTGTTCCGGCAGTACATGATAGTTGGTGGGATGCCTCAAGCTGTACTCGCTTTCCGTGATACGAAGAACTTTATTGAGACTGATTCGGTTAAACGGGATATCCTCGCACTTTATCGTGCTGATATAGAAAAGTATGCAGTAGGGTACGAAAGCAAAGTGAAAGGAATCTTTGATCAGATTCCTGCGGAACTGCAACGACATGAGAAACGGTTCCACTTAGCAGACATTTCCGGCACAGCACGCTATCGCGACTATGAGAGCTCGTTCTTTTGGCTGTCTGATGCACAGATTATCAACATCTGCTATGCAGCTACTGAGCCTACTGTCGGACTGAGAATGCGTCTGGATAGTTCGGCTCTTAAATGCTATATGGCGGATACAGGTCTCTTGATATCACATGCCTTTGATGAGAATACAATCGCTTCTGAGAAATTGTACCAGAAACTGTTGTTGGACAAATTGGAAATCAACAAAGGAATGTTTGTGGAGAATATTGTAGCACAGATGCTACGCGCAAGCGGACACAAACTGTATTTTTATTCTTCGTATTCTCAGACCGAGGCTTCCGAACGCATGGAAGTGGACTTTCTGACGCAAAAGTCCAATCTGACCAATCGCCATAATATCTGCCCTATCGAAGTCAAGTCCACAACGAAGTACACTATTTCTTCATTAGAGAAATTCCGAAAGAAATACGCTGAACAAGTGGCAACTCCTGTTGTGCTACACTCCGGTGATGTAAAAGAAGAAAATGGTATCATTTACCTCCCACTCTATATGACACCGCTGCTGTGATTATGAAAAATCACATCCGCATCATATTGCTTTACTTATTTCTACTCATCGTTACATCGGCAATGAGTAGCCCCTACCACGGCGACCACCTCGGCTCTGCCAACTGGATAACGGATGCCTATGGGGAGGCAATCCAATATATCCACTATGCTCCATATGGAGAGCTGATTGCCAATCAGCAGGTTGCTTGGTACGACGAACGATACAAGTTCACGGGCAAGGAGCGGGATTGACCGGCTGGTGGAATAAGACTTGAATAAGAGTCAAACAAGAGTTTAATAAGGGTTGATTCGGACTCATTTATGGTTCCCAATATGAAAAATCGTCCTTCCGGGCGATTTTTTTGTTTGAGCCGGCGTGAGGGCGGGGGTCATTTACGACTCGTTTAGCACTCATTCTCGAACCATTATCGAATCATTATCGAGAGATGGTGGGGTATCCCGGCTTTCATCTATAGAGAAGCTAGCAAGAGGCAAGTAAGGGGCAAAGAGCGAGATTGGGCAGCAGGTGGAATAGATGTAGCACCGTACAGTGACGTACGGGATGCGAACGAGATGCGAATGAGAATGAGTGCTATTACACAGCTATTGCATAGGTATTGCCCCTTACATCTATTTTGCTATTTGTTGTAAATGAGCAATTTGACGTCGTCCAAGTCTATATAAAAAGAAAGCGGCGCAAATGCGTCGCTTTCTTTTTTGAACGAACCAGTTCTGATAATGGACGAATGGATCAAAGGGATGCCTGGTATGCTTTGGCATCCATCAGGCTATCCAATTCAGCTGCATCTTTGACAGCAATGCGGATAATCCATCCTTTGCCGTAGGGATCGTTGTTGACCAACTCCGGAGCGGAATCTAACTCCTCGTTCAGTTCCAGAACTTCGCCGGTAACAGGCATATTCAGATCGCTCACAGTCTTCACTGCTTCTATTGATCCGAATACCTCGCCCTGACCAATGGTCTCGCCTACTGTAGGTACGTCAATAAAAACAATCTCGCCTAACTCGGATTGAGCATAGTCGGTAATACCTACATATGCCTCATCGCCCTCGATGCGAATCCATTCATGCTCGCTGGTATAGCGAATATCTTCAGGAAAATTCATATCTTTCTAATTTAAATTCTTATTCACAAACGTTCCATTAGCGAACTACCGGAGTACCGGGGATCTGGTCTCCAAGAGTGGACATTGCGCAGCGGAAACCGATCTTCGACGATGCTTTGTCTTGGTCCAGATAGCGACGTGTGGACGGGTTGAGCCAGTAGATACGATCAGCCCAAGAACCGCCTTTATAGACGCGCGTCTTCTTTGTTACACGCGGAGCCAGCACATCGGTAGGATCGGTCTTTACTTCTGCGAGGTTGGCAATACCTACGGTGTCCAGAGGATAGTCAGTCTCAAACAGACTTGCAAAATCACCATCCAGTACATCACGTTTATCATCCTCTTTACCCCAAGTGATCTTCACGCAACCAACGGAGTCAATCTCATATTTGCCATTGTCATCCAATACGGCATGGCTGTAGATATTACCGCGGTAGGAGTTATACTCGCTGGTCTCCTGATAGGTAGTCTCGCGATATACATCCATTACCCACTCGTTTACGTTTCCTGCCATATTATACAGACCGAAATCATTCGGAGCAAACTCATCAACCGGGTTAGTGATCACACGGCGGTCGTTCAGCGCACCGCTGACACCCATCATGTCACCGCGACCGCGAACGAAGTTAGCCTGCATCTGCCCCAGGTTCTTCTTGCTCATATCGCGGGGATGATAACCGCTCCACGGATACACCTTACCCTCAATCGTCAAACCGTCCTCTCCGGCTACAGGCGCATAAGCGGCAAACTCCCACTCAGCCTCCGTCGGCAGACGATAACCCGTCACGAAGATACCATCGGCGATATTCACTTTGCGCTCTGCGCCGTAGCTATCCAGTTTCGGGCGACGACCATATTCAGGTACGTATGTCTCATCCATCAAGTATTTCTCGGTATTGAATACAAACTTGTCACGAATCCACTCATAGCTCGGACGATACATCGTTACCGTCTGCTCGGGATCCTCGGGACTAACCTCTTCGTATGCAAACATTTCGTAGCCCGTCTCCTGCTCCCACTCGTCTTTATATGCCTCGTCGTCCGTAGGCTGAAGGTCTGCAAACGGAGGAACAACGATTGCACCTGCATTGATCAATGCCATCTCGTTAACACGGTCGGTACGCCATTGGCAGTATGCCATAGCCTGCTCCCATGTTACACCTACGATAGGATAGAACGAGAATGCCGGGTGCTCGAAATAATTATTCTCATACGGGTCGTTGTATGCCAAATCCTCGCGCCATACTTTATGGTCCGGACGAGCCTGATCAACCAACTCCGGAGCTACAGCACCAAATACGAAATCCAACCAATGGAGGTATTCGTTCCAGTTCAAGTTGGTTACCTCATACTTGTCCATGTAGAACGAACTTACTGTCAGCGTACGGGTCTCGTTGTTGCGCGGAGCTGTGATGAACTCATCTTTCTCACCTACCGTAAACGAACCACCCTGAATAGGAACCATACCTACAGGATTGACATTACCAACACCCTCGTTGGCCTCAAAATTCGTAGTACGCTCATCGAAATAATTCCAACCGGTGGTGTTACTTACGCGCGTGTTCAACTCACGTTGGTTACATGCTACTGCAACCATAGCCACCATTACGATCAAAAGATACTTTTTCATACTTTTTATATTAGTTTTTCTTTAAATATTTCACACTCTTCCGCATGCGTTCTGCACGCGTATACATAAATCAGCCTGCAAATGTACTGCTTTTTTCGCACATACGCAAATTTTTGGTCATTTTTTTTGCATATTTGCAACTTTTTTACTAATTTTGCAGCGTGAAAGTGCAAATTATGGCAATTGGCAACGTGACGCCGGATAGTTTTTACGCTTCGTCACGACTGGAGAATACGGACCGGGTAGTAGCCTGGGCGCATACTGCCTTGGCGGATGGAGCGGATATTCTCGACATCGGCGGATGTTCTACGCGGCCGGGCAGTACTCCTGCTTCCGAAGAGGAAGAATGGAATCGTGTTGCACCTGCTCTGGAAGCCTTGCGCGAGACTTTGCCGCAAGTACAACTTTCACTGGATACTTTTCGGCCGGAAATAGCAAGGCGGGCACTCGAGAATTTCGGACCGATGATCATCAATGACATCTCCGGAGGATGCGAGGCAATGTATGATCTCGTCCGGAAGCATGATGTGCCTTATGTCTTTACCTTTCGGGGAGATTATGGCAAGCTGAAAATCCTAGACTATTGCCGAGGTATTCAGTGGGTTTTAGATCCCGGATTCGGATTCATCGGCAGTACCGAAGCGGACTACGAATGTATGAGGCAGATGGATCAATTAAAGGCATATAACTATCCCGTATTGGTCGGTCTAAGCCGCAAATCCATCGTCTGGCGACCGCTCGGAATAAACCCTGAAACAAGCCTTCCTGCTACGCAGGCACTGCAGATGTATGCGCTTGAGCACGGCGCTACGATAATACGGACACATGATGTGCGCGAAACGGCACAAACAGTAAAATTATTTGAATTATGCAACTCTTAGCTTTTTCTTTCGGATGGAAAGATCTGGTGGATATCCTGCTGGTAGCGGGTATCCTGTATTATACGTACCGTCTTCTTCGGCGAACCGGAGCGGCAAATCTCTTCTGGGGCATTCTGGCGTTTATCCTGGTATGGTTCCTCGTCAGTTTTGTGTTCCAGCTTGATCTGACGGGAGCGCTCTTTGATCGTATCATCTCCGTAGGAGCGATCGCGTTGATTGTGATTTTCCAGGAAGAGATACGTATGTTCTTCTACCGGGTAGGATCGCGATTCTCGTCATGGAAAATTTTCCGTCCGCGCGTAGCGGCGGAAGATCCGAAAGCGCGCCAGCAGATCCTGGAGATTACGCAGGCTTGCCGGCACATGGCTTCTACCAAAACAGGCGCACTTATTGTGCTTGCCGGAGCAGGAAACCTCAAAGAGTTTGTTGATACGGGCGAGCGCCTGGACGCGCAGGTATCCGCGCGACTAATAGAGAATATATTCTTTAAGAATACTCCTTTACACGACGGCGCTCTCATTATTCGGGATGCCAAGATGCTTGCAGCTGCATGTATCCTGCCTGTCAGCAAAGACCAAACGATCCCGCAGCATTACGGCTTGCGCCACCGCGCTGCATTAGGATTGGCAGAAAAAACGGACGCCACTTGTATTGTGGTGTCCGAAGAGTCCGGCCTTATTTCTGTGGCCAAAGAAGGTAAAATACGTGAGGTGAAAGAAGACGAATTATTCCTCGTACTTCAATCGGCCACCACGGGAACGAATGTTTGATCTGTATGCGTCGCGGCAGATGACACACTCACCCGGTTCCGGTAACTGGAAGAGAATAGTGAATTTCAAGCCTATCATCAGATTATTTACTTTGCTGGCAAAATCCGTAGTGGACATCAGGTCATTCACCTGCAAATTATCGATCATCGTGGTTTTGTCGTATGCTTCGCGGGCATTGTAACTCGAAGGAGTGGTGAAGCCTTCTTTCGTATCCACTTTATGGATATCCAGCAAACCGTAATCTACAAATCCGGCCAATCGGTATTCAATCTTGCGTTTCGGCACGTCATAACCTACAGCATAGTTGACCACGCCCAAACGACCGCCTATCTCAAAACTCAAGTCTATACCAAGGTTTAATGCTGCATTGGCTTTGCCGTTCAACTTGTAGTTAGAGAAAAACTGATAATCCGGCATATTGCAGAAATCATCAAACATCTGTACATTATTCTCGTCGAAATATCTTCCGAAGGTATTGATATTGGCTGTGGTGTGCGCCTTTGTCAGCACGTTAGCGTTCAGTTTTACACCTGCCAGCATATAGAATTTTTTATGCTGTAAACCGATCAGGATCGGCATTTTTACCGCCAGACTGTTGTATGTATCATGGCGATCTTGCACCTCGTAGATATAATTGAATGTTTCGCCGTCCAAATCGGTTTGATTAGGTAACTCCACCAACATATTGCTCCCCTGCATAAACGCAGTCATACCGCCCTGAGCACCGATACCCAAGTCGAACAGAAAACGCGTCTGACCATATGTGGGACCGGCCTGCAACTCATACAAAAATCCGGCTCCGCCTGCTATACCGAAACTGGCTCCGTATTTGCTACCGGATGGGAGGAATGTCCACTCGCCCAACTCGCCGTATGCTCCAACGTAGTTGTTCACCTTTGCTGTTATCGTGCCGCTAAAGAGCAACGCGAGGAGCAAAACCAAATATGTTTGATGTTTTTTCACCGAATAATTTGTATTTTTCATTTTTTTGTAGTACCTTTGCACCCGATTTTGTACAGCATACTGCAAAATGCGCTGCAAAAGTAGCAAAAATAATTGATATACGCAAGAAAAATCAACGATTTTTTTACATTTAGTACAAAAAATACACAAAATATGGCATTTAATCGCACTTTAATCACATCGGCACTTCCCTATGCCAATGGTCCGGTTCATATCGGACATCTTGCGGGAGTGTATGTTCCGGCGGACATTTATGCCCGCTATCTCAGGCTTAAAGGTCAGGAAGTACTCTTCGTCTGCGGCTCGGACGAGCATGGCGTTCCTGTTACTATCCGCGCCAGAAAAGAAGGAATAACAACTCAACAGGTGGTGGATCGCTACCATGAGCTGATCAAGCGTTCATTCGCGGATTTCGGTATCTCTTTTGATATCTATTCCCGTACCACATCGGCGATCCATCATCAGTTTGCAGCGGATTATTTCCGTAAGATGTATGACGCAGGTCAGTTTGTAGAGGAGACCTCCGAGCAGTTCTATGATCCGGAGACAGGCCATTTTCTGACAGACCGCAATATCCGCGGCGAATGTCCGCGGTGTCACTCAATGGGTGCTTATGGCGACCAATGTGAGAAATGCGGCGCAACGCTCTCGCCGGACGAACTGATTAATCCCTATAATGCCGAGACAGGCAATCCATTGGCGAAGAAAGCTACCAAGCACTGGTATCTGCCTTTGGATCAATACCAGGCATGGCTGGAGGACTGGATCTTGAATAATCACAAAGAGTGGCGGCCGAATGTGTATGGTCAATGCAAATCGTGGCTGGATGGAGGTCTCAAACCTCGTGCCGTTACCCGTGACTTGGACTGGGGAATTCCTGTTCCTGTAGAAGGCGCTGAAGGCAAGGTGCTTTATGTATGGTTCGATGCCCCGATAGGATACATCTCCAATACTATCGAACTATGTCAGGCACATCCCGAGAAATACGGTGATTGGACCAAGTGGTGGAAGCAGGAAGATACAAGAATGATCCATTTCATCGGGAAAGACAACATCGTTTTCCATTGTATAGTATTCCCTGCTATGCTTAAGGCGCAGGGGTATAATCTACCGGATAATGTGCCATCAAATGAATTCCTTAATTTAGAGGGCGACAAGATCTCCACCTCTCGCAACTGGGCGGTTTGGCTCAATGAGTATCTCGATGATTTCCCCGGCAAACAGGATGTGCTACGCTATGTACTGACCGCCAACGCACCGGAGACCAAGGACAACGACTTCACCTGGGCGGATTTCCAGGCGCGCAATAACAATGAACTTGTGGCAATCTACGGCAATTTCATCAATCGTGCGCTTGTGCTTACAGGGAAATATTTTGATGGACATGTGCCCGCGTGCGGCAATCTGACGGAGTACGACAATGCTACGATAGAGGAGTTTAAGAATGTGAAAGCTACCTTGGAGCAACTACTGGAGAACTTCCGTTTCCGCGATGCGCAGAAAGAAGCGATGAACCTCGCTCGTATCGGTAATAAATACTTGGCTGATACAGAGCCGTGGAAACTGGCTAAGACCGACATGGACCGTACGGCTACCGTGTTGCATATCGCTCTGCAGATAGCGGCTAACCTGGCTATCGCTTTTGAGCCGTTCCTGCCGTTCTCATCGTCCAAACTGAAGACGATGTTACAACTCGACGAGCATATCGGGTGGGAAGATCTTGGTCGTATTGATATTTTGGCCGCCGGTCAACAATTAGGCGAAGTGACGCTTCTCTTTGAGAAAATCGAAGATGCCGCTATCCAGGCGCAGTTGGATCGGCTCGAGCGTATCAAAGCGGAAAACGAAGCAGCAGCTCAGGCAGAAGCACTCAAAAACTGGCGTCCGGAACCTGTCAAGGCGGATACTAATATCGATGAATTCGATAAAACGGATATTCGTGTGGCTACGGTGCTGGAGTGTACCAATGTCAAGAAATCGGACCGTCTTCTCCAGTTTAAGCTGGATGACGGTATGGGAGGCCGTATAATCTTATCCGGTATAGCACAATCTTACCCGGATCCGTCGGTGCTCGTGGGAAAACAAGTGCTTTTCATTGCTAATTTCCCGCCACGTAAGATGATGGGAATAGAGAGTCAGGGTATGATTCTCTCTGCGGTGGATGCGGACGGCAAACTCGTCGTTACGACAGTTTCCGCTCCGGTCAAAAACGGATGTGCAGTAGGTTAAAGATTACCATTCTATAGTAGCCAGCACCGGCAGATGATCAGAACCGGGAGCAGAAGGCACGGTACAGGCAGTAGGTCGCAGCGGATCGGAACAAAGGATATAGTCGATACGCAGACCTACTCCTTTTTTGGTATATGTAGCTCCCCATTGCCAGAAATAATGGGTTTCATTCCATGCATCGTGCAATCTCTCGCTGATATGCCGGTAAGCAAAACTAACTGCAGGAGAATTGAAATCACCTACCACAATAACCGGATAAGGACTGTCGTCTATCTCTTTTCGCACTACGCGTGCTTGATTCTCCCGTAACGGAATAGCCCGATCCCATTTGGCTTTGAGGCGTTTAAAAACTGCGCGGATGCCTTTATAATCACGCACGGATTCAATCTCAGCCAGATCCTCCGGCGTAAACTTGTACGACTCCAGGTGATTGTTGATAATCCGGAAAGTATCTGACCCTACTACCATATCACAGCGGTTAGAGAGGTTTCCGCTCGTTTCATAATGGATGCTCTGCTTGTTGATCAGCGGATATTTTGCCCAAACCATCGTGCCGTATTGATGACGCTTGTTGTAGACCGAAAAATCAATATACGAGTAAGGGTATTTCTTACTTAGCGTACGCTTGACATCCGGTAAGGTAAGGAATTCTTCATTCTTATAGACATCCACTTCCTGCAGACAAATGACATCCGCATCCTGAGACATCAAGTATTGCAATACTTCGTTTCTCTCAGGTTTCTTGAATTCTCCCATTCTGCCTGTATTCCAAGTCAGTACGGAAATAGCTATGAGGATGAAATCTAACATATTAACGTGCCTTAGGCACCATTGTCACTAAAGGAATAATCATTTCTTCCAGCGAGATACCGCCGTGTTGGAAGGTATTGCGGAAATATTGCGCGTAGTAGTTAAACTGATTCGGATACGCAAAGAAATCACTACCGGTACAGAACATATAGCTGCTACTGACATTCGGACACGGCAATCCTATACGCTTTGGTTGCTCGATCGTCATGACGTTCTTTGAAGCGCAGTTAAGCGCTTTTCCCACTTTGTATCGGATATTGGTATTCGTGTTTTTATCCGCTACTATCTGAACGGCATTCTTCACGCGCGTTGTACCGTGATCGGTAGTCAGGACGAGCGTAAAACCTCTTTCCGCTGCGCGGCGAAGCAGTTCGTAAGTAGGCGAATGCCTGAACCAACTGAGAGTCAAACTGCGGTAAGCCGCTTCGTCATTGGCCAATTCACGCATAATCTTGCTCTCCGTACGGGAATGAGAAAGCATATCGATAAAATTGAGTACCACGATATTCAGAGGTGTTTGTACGCTTTTCAACTGCTGAATGACCCGCTCACAAAAATCGCTTTCGTTCACTTTCCAATAGTTGAAACTCTCACGGCGGCGATAGCGGTCGAGTAAGGTCTGTACCAACTCTCTTTCATATTGGTTTTTACTTTCCTCATCGCCTTCTTCCACCCAATACTGAGGATACATCTCTTGGATTTGCAAAGGCAGCAGACCGGAGAAAATAGCATTTCGGGCATATTGTGTTGCCGTAGGCAATATGCTGGTATATTGTTCTTCCGTCCGGATGGAATAAAACTCGCTAATCAGCGGTTGGATTGTTTTCCATTGGTCATAACGGAAATTATCAATGACGCAGAGCAGCACTTTCTCTCCCTTGTCGAGTAGGGGAAAGACAGCATGTTTCATCACATCTTGCGAAAGAATAGGACGCGAGGCGGACGGAGCGAACCAAGTTTCGTAATTTTTTGCAATCCATTTGGCGAATGCTGCATTGGCCTGCGTTCGTTGGTCGTCAATAAGGCTGTGCATGCCCGAGTGACCGGCTTGTTCTGGTTCTATCCCTGCCAATTCAAGATCCCATTTGCTGAGCAAGCGCTCAATAGCCTGCCATTCCTCGATAGTAGAAGCAGTATCAATGAGGTAGGTAATATCGCTCCATTCCTGGCGATAGTTCTGCTGTACCTGTTCCGTCACTATTTCTTGCTGATGGATATGTTTTTTGAGGCAGAGAAGAATCTGCGAAGGATTAACGGGTTTGATCAGGTAATCGGCTATTTTCTCTCCTATTGCCTGCTCCATGATATGCTCTTCTTCGCTTTTGGTGATCATCACAACCGGCACTTCCGGATGAAGGCGTTTGATTTCCTGGAGTGTCTCCAGACCGCTTATGCCCGGCATGTTCTCATCCAGAAAGACGATATCAAACTGCCTGTTTTCTACCAAACCTATCGCATCCTCACCATTCGAGGCTGTTTCTACATCGTAGTTTTTACCTTTGAGGTAAATGATATACGGTTGCAACAAGTCTATCTCGTCATCAACCCAGAGTATTTGGCTCATAGTTTCTCCATTTGTTGATCAAGTTGGTCATATCTTCCGGCCATTCGCTATCGAAGAACATCCTTTTGCCGGTTCTCGGATGCGTAAATCCGAGCGTTTTGGCGTGCAGTACCTGCCGCGGACAGAGGGCAAAACAATTCTCGATATATTGCCGGTATTTTTGCGTACGGAGTCCCTTTAGAATCTCGCATCCACCATATTTCTCATCGCCAAAAAGAGGATGACCTATATGCTTCATATGCACGCGAATCTGATGGGTTCTTCCTGTTTCCAGACGGCACTCCACCAAAGTGACGTACAAAAACTGTTCCAAAACGCGCCAGTGGGTAATCGCTTCTTTGGCCTGGGGACATTCCTCCGGATCCCATACCTTATAAATAGTACGATCTCTGTTGTCTCGCGCGAGCGCTCCTTCAATCGTGCCGTCCGTTTCCTTGAATGTACCCCAAACGAGCGCATTATAGGTCCGCTCGGTAGTATGATCAAAGAACTGGCGTGCGAGATGAGCTTTGGCTTCCGGCGTTTTGGCTATCAGCAGCAGGCCAGATGTGTCTTTGTCGATACGATGGACGAGACCTATGGAGGGATCATTCATATCCAGTTTTTCTCCGAAATAGTAAGCCAAGGCGTTGAGTAATGTATGCTCGTAATTGCCATGCCCGGGATGTACAACGAGACCTGCAGGTTTATTAACCACCAGCAAATCCTCATCCTCATAGATTATGTTCAGCGGGATATTCTCCGGCGTAATGGTATAGTTGTGCGGCTCATGATCCAGAAGGACCTGGATGATATCGCCCGGTTTGACACGATAATTAGAGGCTACCGGTTTGCCGTTTGCCCACACGTTTCCTGCATCCGCAGCGGTTTGGATCCGGCTGCGGCTGGTATTGGTCATATGCTCCGCAAGATATTTGTCAATGCGTTCTTTGCCTTGACCTTTATCGACCTCGCATCGCCATCTCTCCCATAGCTCGTCGGATTCAATATCTTCCATCTGCTCTGCCATCAGAACCAGGTATCTTCCTCGTTATTTTCGTTTATCACTCCGGTGGCAGCCTTTTCAATATCCTGCGATAATCGCAGCGCCACCGTTTCTCCTTCTATCAATCGCTCGCCGGCATTCGGTGTCTGACGATAGATATATTGCGTCACACCTTCTTCCTCCGGTTCATCATGTATCACAGCGCCAACTGTGAGGCGATGGCGGAGCAAGAGACTGCGTGCATCCTGCAGCGTCAAACCAATGACAGACGGCACTTCCACTTCTTCCGTTCCTCGTCCGAAACCTACTACCAGCCGCACTTTGGTGCCTACCGGCAGCTTCTCACCGGGTTGCACACTAGCACCATTGCATTTGACATCCAGTACCAAGTCCCGGAAAGCGGATGGTTCGTAGTCATAGACTGTATCTACCTTTAATCCCATACCTCGAAGCGTATTCTCCGCCTGACGATAACTGATATCTTGCAGATTAGGCATGGTGATCTGTCGTTTGGTAGTAGCATTGATCGTTACATAGACAGCCCGTCCGTGTTTGGCATGACGATTCGGTTTGGGATCCTGGTCTACAATAGTGCCAAACGGCACTTTGTCCGAATAGGTTGAATCCACTATGACCAGATGCAATCCTTGCTCCGAGAGCACAGGCACCGCTTCTGCCTCCACCAAGCCGCGCACATCGGCTACTTCTACTTCTACTCCATGCTCTGTGTACCGGCGGAGATAAGCAATTAACGCAACCAAGATGCCGATACCTACGACAATAGCCAGCACGATGTTCCAACCTATAAACTTAAGGTCTGATTTATCGAAAAAACTCATTTTTTTCATAAAAATAACGATTTAATGCGCAAAATTACAATTTTTTTTGGATATATGCAAAAAAGATATTATTTTTGCATCGTTTTTCGCAATAAAGCGAGATAAAAAGTAAAATAAAGCTTTATTAACTTTTAATTTTTTTACAATTATGAAGAAAGTTATTCTTATGGTAGCTGTTGCATTGGCTGCACTCAGCTGCGCAAACAAAGAGGCAGAGAAAGCAGAAGAGGCTCCGGCACCTGCAGCAGTAGAGGCTCCGGCACCAAAATGTGAAGAAGCACCCAAATGTGAAGAGACTCAGGCTCAAAAAGAGGCATCTCTTATCGAGCGTGCTATCGAACTCGGTCACGATGTAGCAGATGAGGTACAGAAGAACAAGTAAGCACTATTTTACTTGTGAGATCATCTCTCACACCCAAGCGGCCTTCGGGTCGCTTTTTTTTGTTTTTCAGGCTTCAAAAAACAGCTAAAATAGTGCATTTTTCGCCAAATTGCAAAATTTATTGCGCAAAAATACATTTTTTTTTGGATATATCATAAAAAAGCAGTACTTTTGCACCGATTTTCGCGTAAAACCGAAAAAACGATAGTTTAAATAAAGCTTTATTAACTTAAAAAAGGATTAGTAATTATGAAGAAAATGCTTCTTATCGTAGCTGTTGCATTTGTAGCAATGAGCTGCGGCAACAAGTGCTGCAAGAAGGCATGCTGCCAGGACACCTGCTGCCAGGACACCGTAGAGGTTGTTGAGGCTGTAGAGGTAGCTGAGTAATCAGAACTTGTTAGCTCAAAAAAGAAGCGACGCATATGCGCCGCTTTCTTTTTTGTATTTTCTATTACCTAAACCTGTGCTGTTTAGTCTTTGATGAGGCATCTGCCTGTCATCTCTTTCGGTTGCTCGATGCCCAGGATATGGCATAGTGACGGAGCTACATCTGCCAAAATACCATCTTCCACATGCGCGTGCGTGTGTTCCTTACTGATATATACAAAGGGCACCGGGTTGAGCGAATGAGCTGTATTCGGAGTTCCATCGGCATTGATGGCATTGTCGCAGTTGCCGTGATCGGCAATGACAATGATCTCGTATCCGTTCTCCAATGCTGTCTCAATTACTTTGTTTGAGCATTCGTCAATAGTCTTGACAGCTTTCTCGATAGCCTCATAGACACCCGTATGACCGACCATATCGCCATTAGCGAAGTTGAGGGTGATGTAGTCGAATTTCTGCGTTTTGATGGCAGCAACGAGAGCTTCGGTCACTTCAGGCGCAGACATCTCCGGCTTCAGATCGTATGTCGGCACCTTTGGAGAAGGAATTAATATACGCTCTTCGCCTGGATATTCAGCCTCACGACCGCCATTGAAGAAGAAGGTAACATGGGCGAACTTTTCCGTTTCAGCAATTCGAAGTTGTTTCAGACCCAACTTGCTTACTACTTCGCCTAACGTATTCTCCACATTCTCTTTCGGATAAAGAATATGCAGCCCCGTGAACGAACTATCGTATGGCGTCATGCAGCAATAATGCAGGTTCTTGATAGTCTTCATGCCTTGTTCCGGCATGTCTTGTTGGGTCAGTACGATCGTGATTTCTTTCGCACGGTCGTTACGGTAGTTGAAGAAAATCACTACATCGCCCTCGGCAATACGCCCATCGCAGTTGGCATTTATAAGCGGCTCCATGAATTCATCTGTATCCTTATGCTCCTCTGTGTGACGGTCGTAGCATCCTTGTACTGCCGCTACCATGTCGGTCTCTTGGCGACCAATACCATTCACCAACTGGTCATAAGCCACTTTGATGCGCTCCCAACGTTTGTCACGATCCATGGCGTAGAAGCGACCGATGATAGAAGCGATATGTGCGCCGTTAGCATCGCATACTTGTTGCAGATCTGCCACAAATCCCTTGCCGCTACGCGGGTCGGTGTCACGGCCGTCCATGAAACAGTGAACGAAAGTCTTATTGGCAACGCCGTACTCCTTGGCAATCTCAACCAACTTAAACAGGTGATCCAACGAACTATGTACGCCTCCGGTAGAGCAGAGACCCATGATGTGCAGTTTCTTACCTGCCTCTTGTGCAGCTTTGTAAGCAGCTACAATCTCGGGGTTCTGCATGATCGAGTTGTCGCGAATGGAGCGGTTGATCTTCACTAAATCCTGGTAAACAACACGTCCAGCACCTATATTGAGGTGTCCCACCTCCGAGTTACCCATCTGCCCGTCCGGCAGACCCACATTCTCACCGCTCGCCTGTAACTGCGAGTGAGGATATTTCGCCAATAATGCATCCCAATGCGGTGTTGGCGTCACGCTGATCACATCGGCTTTACTTTTATTACCGATTCCCCAGCCATCTAAAATCATTAATAATGCTTTACTCATATGTTTTGTTTAATCTATAAAATATCACTTTTTCTTTCCGAGACCTTTGCGACTGCAAAGGTACTACAAAAATCGCATATATGCAAGCAAAAACGAAAGATTTTTGTATAATCTGTTCCTCTAAACCAAAAAAGACAGCCTGATGCTGTCCTTTTTGTCGAGAAGAGGCGACTCGAACGCCCGACCCCTACGTCCCGAACGTAGTGCGCTACCAACT
>JAGCFY010000187.1 GCA_017649845.1 Paludibacteraceae bacterium | reverse complement strand
GCCGGGAGTTACCTTCCGGCTGTCTGTAGTGACAACAAGGGATTCCTTATTTCTTATTAGGAAGCTCCAGTCCATATTTCTTCTTTTTATCCTCTACCTTAAGCGCCAGACTCAATAAGAAAGCCAGCACGCCGAAAGAAGCAAAGACGATCATCGGTACGAGATATCCGTTCGTTGCCACACGCAGTTTGCCGATAAGTAGCGGCACGAGGCACAGACCGATATTCTGAACCCAGAAGATCAAACAATAAGCCGAACCCAGCACTTTTTCGTCAATAATCTTAGGAACAGACGGCCACATAGAAGCCGGTACGAGCGAGAAGCTGACACCGAGTACCAGGATAGTGATCAACGCCAAGGTCTTGGACGGATAAGCCGGCAAGACAAACGCGAATACACTATGGCAGATAATCATGATGACCGCACCTAACAGCATCATCGTAGCGCCTTTACCCTTATAATCGATAAACAAACCGAGGAACGGCGTCAAGACCATAGCCAGAATCGGGAACCACTTGAACAGACCTGCCGCCTCTGCATTCGAGATAGCCAAGGTCTCCTCCAGGAAATTCGTTGCAAAACGCTGGAAGGGGAAGATAGCACTATAATACAGCACGCAGAGAAGCGCAACGATCCAGAACATCTTCGATGTAAAAATCTGGCCCAGATCCGATACATGGAATTCATCCTCCGGATCTTTCTCCGCCGTAGCTTCGCCAATAGCTACCAGCTGGTTGTCAAAGCTCTTATCCATGATCGTGAAGACGAAGAAATTAAGCAATCCTATTACCAGCAAGAGCGCCGAGAAAAGGAACGGAGCGGAGACAGAGTTGACACCATCTACCGCAAAGCGTTCGCTCAGCATCGGCGAGAGCCACATCGCTGCGAAAACACCCAGACGGGCAATCGCCATCTCCAAGCCCATAGCCAGAGCCATCTCTTTGCCTTTGAACCATTTAGCCAGAATCTTACTTACCGTCGTTCCCGCCATCTCGCAGCCGCAGCCGAAGATCATGAATCCGAACATCGCCAATTTGGCACTACCCGGCATGGACGGCCACCATGCATTAAGCCATTCTACGGTGTTGGCATCAGCCCAGGAGATACCCCAATATTTGATCGCTGCGCCGATAACCATCAGGCTGGCAGAGAGCAAGCCCGTGAAACGGACGCCCATCTTATCCAGGATAATACCTGCCAAGATCAGGAAACCGAACACATTCAGCAAGTATTCACCCGCAGCATATGTACCGAAATCACCTTGATCCCAGTTAAGCGTTTTCTCCAACAAGGATGCCAGCGGCGAAAGGATATCGACAAACATGTAGGCGAAGAACATCATGGATGCTACCAGCACCAGCACGGTCCAACGCGCAGCTGCACTATCACGAAGCGTCTTTTGGATTTTTTCTACCATAGTTGTAGGAATATAGAAGGTTCTTCTTAGCCCTATGCGGGCTCGATTTTTTCTTTAGCCATTCTGCTTTTTTCTTCTCGTACTCGGCATAATGGCTTTCCAAATATCCGTCGGCCATATTACTTAATGCCGAGTTCTTTCTTAACTGCCGGCGTAGCATCGATAGCATCTGCGCCGATATGTACCATAGCAGCGGAATCGAAGATATAGGTATAACCTTCGCGGTCGCCGACAGCCTTGATCGCTTTCGTCATTTTCTCATGCACCGGCGTGAGCAGTTCCTGTTGTTTCTTCTGGATATCCTGTTCTGCTGTTTGATAGAACAACTGAATACGTTGCTGCATCTCCTGCAACTCCTGTTGGCGGATCTGCTTTACTGCATCAGCCATCGTAGCCTCTTGTGCCTGATAATCCTGTGCTTTCTTCTGGATCTCTTCGTTCATCGAAGCCAGTTGATTCTCATACTGAGACTGGATGGTATCCATTTTCAGTTTCACTTGCGCTACTTCCGGCATCTGCGAGAAGAGTTCCTGCGTGTTGATGTGACCAAATTTCTGTGCGCTGGCCATGATAGGCAAAGCCAGCATGATTGAAATGATAATTTTTTTCATTGTTTTTGTATTATTTTGTTATTGTTTACTCTCGTACTACTCCCGTAACACTCTCGGTTCGCTAGTCTCTCGCTAGTGTCTCGCTAGTCTGATTTCGATATACATCTTATCAGAACTAACTCGACATTCTCGGTCGGCTTGAGCTCCCCGCTCGCCTTCCCTTTCGAAGCCAAAAGTCAATTGGCTTCTTCACACCAGTCTGATTTCGATATATGTTACTTCGCGCCAAGTTTATGCAGCACTTGGTCGGAAATATCCAGTTTGGAGGACATGTATATCAATGCCGGATCGGCGGAACGGTCTTTGACGATATCTATTTTTTTCTCGTTCGCCAGATCTTGAATAGCATTATAAATCTCGTCCTGTATGGGTTTGATCAGCGCTTCGCGTTTTTTATACAACTCGCCTTCTTGCCCAAAATACTTGCGTTTTAGTTCGAGCACTTCCTGCTCTTTCTTTACAATTTCCTGCTCGCGTTCGCGGCGCATGGTTTCGGAGAGGAAAATCTGCTCCGTTTGATAGTTGGTCGTCATGACGCGTGCTTCCTGTTGCGCCGCGTCTATCTCTTTCTGCCAGCGTTTGGAGAGCATTGTTAACTGCTCGTTCGCCTGCTCGTACTGCGGTAGATTCTTCAGGATATACGACATATCAATAAACGCTATCGACTGATCTTTAGCAAAAGCTGTGCCAAAGCAAAGGACAAAGGACAAAAGTACAATGTACGGTTTTAATTTCATATCCATCCTTAATTTAGAATTCCTAATTATTACAGTTCTTGTCCCAAGACGAAGTGGAACTGACTTCCACCATACTGCTTGGAACCGTTGATCTCATCGAATCCCCAACCCCAGTCAATTCCGAGCAAACCGAACATCGGCAGGAAGATACGCACACCCAAACCGGCCGAACGCTTGAGGTTAAACGGATTATAATCGCGGATATCCGAGAAACAGTTACCGGCTTCAATGAAAGCGTGTGCCCAGATGGTTGCATTCTGCTCCAGGGAAATCGGGTAACGAAGCTCCATCGTAAATTTATTATACAAATAACCCATGTTACGTCCCGTAGCTATGTCGTACGGCGTAAGCGAACCGGAGGAATAACCACGCATCGCCACGTAT
>JAGCFY010000186.1 GCA_017649845.1 Paludibacteraceae bacterium | reverse complement strand
TTCGTGGACCAGAAGCAACTGCCGGAATACAAGGCTTCGAAGACCGAGTATTTCTATCAGCTGACTTCGGCTGAGGCTACTGCTTTGAATGGTAACCTGCCTGTTGTCGAGTATATCCTTGGCGATGAGTACCAGACAGTTATTGTTTCGCAGGCGCCGGATTCGCTCAGCGGCAGATCGCTCGGCTACAAGTCGCTCATCACGGTGACAGCAGCTACGGGTAAGATGACTATCTATACGATTCACTATCCTGTACAGCCTTCTACCGACGCTACGCTGAATATGATTAACGTCAGCGGAAAGCCGCTGGCTAACTACGATGCAGAGCGCTTCAACTATAAGATGGAGATCGAAATGGAGGCAGCTGTGCCTGTTATCTCGGTTATCAAGAAAGAGGAAGCGCAGCGTTATGAGATTCGCGTCTATAACGATACCGTCAAGGTGGTTGTTTGGGCTGAGTCGGCTGTAGATAGCGCCACCTATTCGCTTACCTTTGATCGTCTGAAATCGAATGTAACTCTGCTGCGGGATATCGTCCTGACCGATGCAGAAGGCAATATCTTCCCGACTTCGGAGTTCCCGTTCCGTCCGGAGGTATATAGCTATACCGTCAAGTTGCAGTATGATAAAGACCTGCCGCTCGTTGACCAGTTGCCGGCTATCGAGCCTGTCCTCTATGACAGTGCGCAGACGACCGATACGACAATGTATTATCTCTCGACGGGTGACCTGCAAGTCGATATCACCGTGACGGCTGCGAACGAGGAAGACCAGGCTATCTATTCGCTCATCTTCCATTTCAACAAGCCGTCTGACGCGCTGTTGGCAATGCTGTCTATCCACGGCGAAGAGTTCCCGGATTTCCGTCCGACCAAGACCGAGTACGTCTATTCTCATCCGTACGGCACCGAGCCGGAAGATTACTTCACACCGGCGGATGTGACCTTCGTGCTCAGTGACTCGCTGGCAACCGATTCCGTCTTTGTCGATGACTTCGGAGCTATCAACGTAGTTATTGTAGCGCAGGACGGTCGCAGCTCGATGACGTATATCATCACCCAGATTACCGCCAAGGACGGTGACAATGCCCTGGCTTGGATCACGATTAACGGCGATACGATTAAGGACTTCGACCCAGAAACGCTCTTCTACACCTATTATATCTTCGCGGACGATGCACCGACGATTGATGCCGAGGCGCGT
Source organism: Paludibacteraceae bacterium (assembly GCA_017649845.1). GTDB lineage: Bacteria > Bacteroidota > Bacteroidia > Bacteroidales > Paludibacteraceae > Colicola. The sequence goes on along the minus strand of JAGCFY010000186.1, from coordinate 5,733 downwards.
TCAGAGAATGCAGAAGTGGACTTCGGCCGTTTCGTAGCCGGTGACACATGTGTCATCACGTGTACGGCGGAAGACGGTACGGACCGTTTCTATCGCATCTATTTCGCTATCACGGAGATTAATCCGGGTGCTGATGCATCGGGTCAGGACGTGCTCATCAAGCGTGTTCCGGGTGCTGCGCAGATCTTCATCGCTACGATTCGTGCCGGTGTGGACTTCGCACTCTACGACCACTACGGCCAGATGGTATTCTATCACACCGGTGTGCCGACAGCCGACCCGAACAATGTGGACGTATATACGGATTCGCACGCAAAAGAAGTGCTCAATGATATCTCCAACTACGACGATGGCTTGGTAGTGGATGTCATACTGGGTCAGCCGTACTTCTACGTCTTCTTCTCGGCGAAAAAGAAGATTGCCAGTGGTACTATCATCGCGCTATAAACGCTAAAAATAGCGTTCTCCATAAAAAAGTCCCGCATATATTTGCATATGTGGGATTTTTTTTGTACCTTTGCAGCCGAAAATTGAGAAGTACCTCGAATCGTACCTATGATAGGAATCTTTAACGACAACTTCCCTCCAATATTGGACGGCGTGGCATTAACGGCGCAAAACTATGCGTATTGGCTGCATGAGAAGGGCTATGATGTGCGCGTTATTACACCTTATGCGCCGAAAGCCAAAACGGTAATCAGCACTGCGCCATATCCCATCAATAGGTATATCTCTATTCCTATTCCTTTCCGCCATCCATATCGGTACGGAATGCCGTATATTGATATTCCATTCTTGCGTAACTGGAGGAAAATGCGGTTCGAACTGGTGCACGCCCATTGTCCGTTTACAACAGCTAATCTGGCCTATTCGGCGGCACAGAGCCAGCATATCCCTCTCGTGGCTACGTTCCACTCCAAATACCGTCAGGATTTTGAGCATAATGTGAAAAATCCGAAAGTGGTGGACTGGATGGTACGGCGTATTATCTCGTTCTTCGAGAAGGCGGATGAGGTATGGATTCCTCTACCGGCAGTGGAGGAAACGCTCCGTGAGTACGGGTATAAAGGGCATGTGGAAGTAGTGGAGAACGGCAATGATTTCTATACACCTACACCGTTGATTGAAGCGATGCGGACAGAGATGCGCGAAGAGTTGGGTATGTTGCCGGACGAGACAATGCTACTTTTCGTAGGACAGCATACATGGGAGAAGAATATCGGTTTTATCCTCGATGCCCTCGCGTTAATCAAGGAAAAACCATTCCATCTTTTTATGGTCGGCACCGGTTATGCGGTACGAGAGATTCGTCATAAGATTAGTGCGCTTGGTTTGCATGACCGCGTGACACTGTTGGGCAATATTCATGACCGCGAGCGTCTGAAGCGCATCTATGCGGCCTCAGATTTGTTTATTTTCCCGTCCTTGTACGACACATGCGGTTTGGTTGTCCGGGAAGCGGCGGCGATGCATACGCCTTCTTTGATGCTGGATGGCTCAACCGCAGCTACCGCTATTACGAATGAAGTGAACGGATTCATTTCTCCTAATTCGCTGAAAGAGTACGCACAGCAAATTGTGTCGCTGATGGAGCATCCCGAGATTCTTGTTAGGGTGGGGAACAAAGCCTCAAAGACCATTTCCCGTTCGTGGGAGAACGTCATGGACGAAGTGGTTTTGAGGTATAAGGATATACAGGAAACCTATAAAATCAAACACGGCAAATAATTCTGGAAGTTATGAAGATGCTGTATTTATTTCTTTTTATGCTTTTCCAGCAAGCGGCCTCTGTGGCAGGTCAGCTGCTGCTCAAATTGGGAATGGCGTCTGTTTCTCCTTTTACATGGACTTGGAGGAATGTGGGTCATCTTTTCGCCAACCTATATCTGCAAAGCGGTCTGTGGCTGCTTATCGGTGCGAACGTATTCTGGCTTTGGCTACTCAATAGATATGCTTTCTCGCTGGTTTATCCGCTGACGAGTTTGGGCTTCGTATTCAGTGTTATTTCCGGAATGATTGTCTTTCATGAGCATGTGGCACCGATTCACTGGGTGGGCGTGCTCCTGATTATGGCGGGATGTATATGTATCGCACGTGTAGCATGAAACCCTCCCGCGCTTCTTGGATTCTCTTCGGGCTGTTTAGCCTCATGGTCTTTGCCAAGACCTTGCTTTTTGACCATTTCGCTTTCCGCGAGTGGGGGTTCGAACTGTCCCTTCTCGGCGTAATATACAAATTGGCAGCGGCAGTATTTTTTGCCTCGTTTATTTTCCTCCTGCGGGACAAACGGTGGATTCTTCTTCTCTCCGTAGTACTCGATACATGGTTTATTGCGAACATGATTTACATGCGCAATAACCATATCTTGCTGGATGCCGAGGCGTTTAACATGTCCGGAAACCTGCATGGTTATTTCTGGTCCGTGCTCATTTATATCGAATGGGGTATAGATCTCATGTTCTATGGCATCACGGCTCTTTTTGGCTTGTGCTTTCTCCGGGTAAAGAAAACCGAATGTGCTTGGCCAGCTTGGCTTGTAGCGTGTATCCTTGGCCTTATACCGCTAATCTATGAGCGTTCTACGCATGTTTATGGACAAAATTTCCCGAAGACAGTAGCTTCTACCTCGGTACTCTATGCCCCGTATTACATTGTAGCTGATTACAGACTCATGATTCATGATATTCAGCCGGAGCGGCCAATGACAGAAGCGGATTTTGCCATGGCCGACAGCCTTTATCAAGGCGAAGATACCATTGCGCTTGACAGCCCGCTGATTATTGTGCTGTTAGAGAGTCTTGAGAACTGGGTTTTGACGCCGGAGATTATGCCAAATCTGTTCCGCTTGACGCAAAACGACCATGTTTTCTATGCCAATCGGATTCATACCCAAATCATAGGAGCTCCTTCAGCTGACGGACAAATGATCGTGAATACAGGTCTGCTACCTATCACCGCAGGCGGCACATGTCTGCACTATTCGCAGAACACCTATCCGGCAATAATGAAACTGGCACCGGATAGCGCAATATGCCTCCTGCCGCACGATACCTGCGTGTGGAATCAAACAAAGATGTCGCCGGCGTACGGTTACGACTCGACCATCATCTATTGCGACATCGATACTATTCTGTTCCAGAAACTTGATAGTCTCGTGGATGGCGGTTATCGCTATATCCAGTGTATCACGCAATCGACGCACGCGCCGTTTGTGAACGAGAAATACTCCCGTCTTGAGTTGCCGAAATCGATGCCTTGGGTGATGTATAATTTCATTCGCGGATTCAACGCTTTGGACGATGGATTAGGTTATTTCATCCGTGGTTTCAACTCACTGGACGACGGTCTGGGCTATTTCATTCGTAAGTTAGAGACCGACCCGAACTTGCAGAACTACACCGTCGTCATCACCGGTGACCACCGTATCCTGCATTATGAGAAACGCCAGCAGATGCAGCGTTATTCGGATACGCATGGCCTTGGTCTCACGCCTTCGGACGACGTATTGCCGCTCATCATCTATTCGCCGAAGATTTCCGGCAACCCGCGTTATACGGACGATTGCTATCAGATGGATATCTATCCGACCTATCGTACGCTCGTGGGCGCAGGCAACTATCGTTGGAACGGTTTCGGTATCAACCTGTTGGACAGCACACAAAAACGCGCCATCTCTGAAGATGACGCATTCCTATTATCGGATAAACTGATTCGCAACAATTATTTCCAGCGGTAACCTAAGTTCAGACTTACGGACTGCGGGTAAATGAGAGCGTCCGCTATTTCCTGACCTTTGTTGTTCTTGTAGAATGTCGCGATATCGGACAGACTGACTCGATACGAGGCATTGATTTGCAGACCGAACCGGAACTCATAGCCCACCATCGCGCATATACCGAAATGGTTGTCGTGCAGACTGTACAACTCGCTGTAGTCGTGCGTGTCCGTCTTGGGCTTGACCGTCGTGGGATCGTCCCAGTTCTTGAATTTGTCCTTTACATTCGAGGCAAAGGTGAAATGGGTGAAGATTCCACCACCAAACTGCACATAACCTTTCTCCATATTTCCGAATCTGCCTAAGAAATAAACCGGTATCTCAGCTCCAAAGGACCAGAGCGTATTTGTCGTATCCGTGGCAGCGAAATAGTTCTGCTGTGCGGTGAATATAACTTGCGGCTGTATAGAGAAGTGTTTAGAGATACGGAAATCCAAGAATCCTCCTATTTCTCCTCCGATACGCATATACGAACTCATTGAGTGGTGGTCTCTTGTGATGATGAAGTTGCTGAGGTTCGCGCCTGCCAGCACACCGCCGGAGACCAGACGAGGCAGTGCTTCCTGGTCCAGTGAGTCTAACAGGTGCTCTGTATCGAACTCATTTAACTGCGTTTTCACATTCTCCAACTTCTGTTGGATGGTGATATCTTTGGTCTGCGCTATGATGCTTGTTGCAGCGAGACACATCACTATGAATACTGTTTTTCTCATGGTCTATAACGAGAATCTAAATGTTATCTTTACACCGTTACGTCCCCACGCGCCGATGCGGCGGCGGCCGGGAATCATGACGGGTTCTCCGTTTTCATCGACCGCCGGCTGGTAACCCAGCGTCGGGCGGGTCGGGTCAACGAGTTCCATTTTCTGAATCTGGTATGGCAGCTCGTAGTCGTTGTATGTCAAACGACGTATGTAGTCTATTCGAATGAATTTGAATATATTCTCAAATCCCGCAGTTAACTCCATATACGGCAGTTTGCCGATAGGTGAACTGGTCCGGTAGCCGTCTTTAATATAACCGTCGTGGTCAAAGGCATTATCAACAATCCCGTTCTCCCAAGGCGTGTGCGGGAAGTCGTACAGACCATTATTTCCTTCCAGAAATGGATTGTTTTTCTTCGTCAGACCACCATAGACACCGCTGAAAGAAACTACGCCGCGCAGTTTGAGTTTGTTGATGCCCGGAATACGGTTCAAAATCCATCCCTTGAAGAAATAGGTTGCGTACAGAGCCACATATTCGTCCATCATAAACTCCATCGGCTTCATTTGGTTAAAGGCACGCTGGGCGAGGAAAATGCTTGTACTACTCTGCGGTATATATAGTTTGGTGAATGGCGCTTTCTGCCATAGCATACCGGTCTGGATTCGGAGGTCCAAGTGGCCGAAAGCTGAGAACCAGAAGCGCTTGTCGAAAAGGAATTCCGTTCGGTTGTAGAAGAATCCGTCTCCGCCGTTGTGACGATCATCCATGTAGCCGATATAGTGCGTCAGTTTGAAGGTCGGCGCATCTTTCTCGATGGCGAACGGACTGCGGATACCCATTCGGTCGATATAGATACGACTGCCGGGAGAGTACTCCAGTTCCACCATTCCCTCATAGTTGCGATACGAACCGATGTTGGTGAATGATTTACTCCAGCTCGAGTCCGCTTGCATCGTCCAGTTCACTTTCCGATAATCCAGGACGCCGGCTGCTTCGTTGTTGGTGAAATCAAACGTAGTGCGGATGGATAGTTTGTTTTGCCATTCCTTCATGTAGTCCGCTTTTGCGTGGAATATATATTGGGCAAACGGCAACGTCGGTTTGCTTGTGGGGATGGACGCCAATATATGGTCTCGGCGGATGATATCGGTGTTCTGTCCCGGTTCCTCCACATCATATTGCGCACTTACCTGGATATGGTGTCTCAGTCCGTCATAGGGTTGCGTCTTGTGCTTGTCGAAGGTATAGAC
>JAGCFY010000025.1 GCA_017649845.1 Paludibacteraceae bacterium | reverse complement strand
TAATATTATGAGAAAATTTCTTCTTTCGCTACTCGTTGTAGCATTGACATTGCCTGCATCAGCAGGTATTCGGCAAAACAAAGCCAACAAGGACACCAATCAGTTCCGTTATGAGATTGAGTGTGCCGGCAATGCAATCCAAGGTACATATCTTGTCAAAGTGTGGAGTTACAGCAAGAAAGCATCGGTGGCAGAAAACCAATGCCGCAAGAATGCTGTACACGGTATCATTTTCAAGGGTTACGGAGGTGGTCAAGGATGCGTTTCGCAGCGACCGATGGCTAACCAGCCGGGTATTGAAAACCAATACAAGGATTATTTTAACAGTTTCTTTGCCGAAGGCGGTGAGTTCCAGAAATATGCTTCTATCATGGAGGGTACGACGGAAATCGTCAAAGTGGGAAAAGAATACAAAGTAGGCGTAGTAGTGAGTGTCCGCAAAGATGATTTGCGCAAAGCGCTCGAGGCCGCCGGAATTATCAGAGGTTTAAATAGCGGATTCTAAGATTATGAAAAAGTTATCATTACTCATCGCCGTTTTTGCGGCATTGCTTTTCGCCGGCTGCGGAGCTAAACGTTCGCAAGTCTATTATGACCAGCCGAGCCGGGTACTCAGTTCTACCTATGAAGGCACATATGTTGTGCGCGTACAAGTACGCTCTAAAGACGCTGTCACTGCTTTTTATGACGCACAACGAAAAGTAGTAAAAGAAATTATTTTTGACGGTATCAAAGCCGCCAATAATAGTGTATCGGATCTCAGACCGCTGTGCTTCGATATGAATGCGCAGGAGAAATATGAAGATTATTGGAATGCTTTCTTCAGCGATGGCGGACCCTGGAAACAGTTCACCAATTACAGCAAACGCCGCGTTGTTACCACGCGTTATGAGCGGGACGGCAGGCAGATGATCGAGACCGGTACTGTCACTGTTGACCGAGCCGGAATCAAGAAAAAACTGCAGGAAGACGGAATCATACCGGCTGAAGGACGTTATTAATTCTAAGTTATTAAAATTATGAAAAAGTATATTTTTACTCTCGCAATGGCGCTGGTGGCGCTGGTAGCGAGCGCACAGATCAAGAAACCCGAACTGATGGTCATTCCGTCAGATGTATGGTGCATCTCCAATGGCTATTACACGGAGGTGGAGAACATGGGCATTACCACCAAAGTTCCTAATTACAAACAAGCGCTGCAGGAGAATATGGGCCTTAAGTTGGCTGTTGCCAAACTGAATGACCTGATGGCGGAGAGACAATTCCCGCTCCAAAGCCTGGAACAGATGATCAAGAATCTGGAGCAACGCCGGATGGAAGACAACATGACGGTTAGCAAAGCAGGCAACGAGTTGGCAGAGTCTCCTCTGGACGAAGTGGCTCGAATGGCTAAATGCGATATTATCCTTGAGTTGAGCTGGGAAGTGAAAGACTTTGGTCCGAAACACTCGTTGGCTTATATTCTCGAGGCACGCGATGCGTATACCTCCAAATCGATTGGCGCTGCTTCCGGTACCGGAGCTCCCTCGATGAGCGCAGATGTGGATGTTTTGCTGGAAGAAGCTATCGTGGCGAACATGGATAATTTCGTGAACCGCCTCATGGATCATTTCACCGAGATGCAGACCATCGGCCGCGAAATCAGTCTGGATATCAAAGTCTTTGCCAATAACGCAGCAGGCGTAGATCTGGAGACCGAGTTTGACGGCGAAGAGCTGGTGGATATCATCAATAACTGGCTGCAAGTGAATACCATACAGGGGCGTTTCTCAATGCCTTATGCCAGCGAGAATATAGCTAACTTCACTCAGGTTCGCATTCCTGTTTATGACGAGCGCGGAAGAGCCATCGACGCTAACGGATTTGCCAAGAACCTGGCGAAATATCTCCGTAAAGATCCCTATAATATCCCATGCAAAGTACTCGTCAAAGGTCTAGGAAGAGCCGTAATCATTTTAGGAGAAAAATAAGGAAGAATCGAAAGATCTAAGTCAAACGATAAAAGTCAATCATTATGAAACGAGTATATTCTTTTATTATAGCAGCGCTGATGAGCGCAAGTATGATTGCCGCAGAGACGGAATATCTGCCGATTTCCGTTTACGCTGCCGATGATTCCGAGAGTTTTCCGGTTGGCGCGAAAGCAATGATGGAAAACAAACTGACGCAACTGCTTACCCGCAACGGTATTGCCGGCATGGATTATATGGGCCAGTTTATTCTTACGGTCTCCACTACTCCACTCGACAAAGATGTGATCGCCGGACCTCCTGCTAAAATCGCAGAGAAAATGGAGATGAACCTCTATATCGTTGATGCTTATGCCAAGACGATCTTTGCTTCTACTTCGATGACCGTAAGAGGCTTGGGCGAAACGGAGAACAAATGTTATCTCAATGCCATCAGCCATATGCCGCTGCAGACGCCGCAGATCGCCAAATTCATCGATGACGGAAAGCAGAAAATCATCAACTATTATGATCATGAAGGCGAAGTACTGATCAAAAAAGCTATGTATCTGGCGAAACAGAAGAGTTATGAAGAAGCGATGTCTATCATCGCGCTTGTGCCGCAGCTGTGCAAACACTACGACGCAGCTCTCGCAGCCGGATTGGAGATTTACCAGATGTATCTTGATAACGAATGTAATATCAATCTGGCGGCTGCACGTCAGGCTTGGGCGGCTCAGCAGAACTCCATGGGAGCTGCTGCAGCAGGAGAATATCTGGCGAATATCCTGCCCGATGCCGGATGTTATGACGAAGCGATGGAGCTCTACCGCGAGATCAAAGCTAAAGTGCTGGATGACTGGAAATTCGAGATGAAGAAATACCAGGATGGTATCGATCTGGAGAAACAGCGTATCGATGCGATGCGTCAGATCGGAGTGGCTTACGGTAATCACCAACCGGCTCAGACCACCTCGATCGAGTTCCTCAGAACCCTTCTCTAACGGTTTAACAGTTTAACAATTTAACGGTTTAACCCTTTAGTGTTTGTGAAACAAACCATTTTAACATTACTCTGCGTGTGTGCGGCGTTAGCTGCATATGCGCAGAGTGATCTTAATTACCGCCGTAATTCATTAGCGATGATGCTTGTATATCATCCGGAGGATGAGTTTGGTTCCGAGATATACAAGGCTTTCGATTCGTTACCTGTCCCCGACAAATATGATGATCATAATATCGAGGGCATGCGGATCATTGATAATAGTTCTATCTGGGGTGTGCAGCGGCGCGACTCGGGCTATTACAAAGCCACATATGGACACCAACTGACGGCCGCTGAACTGCAGAAAAATGCCATCTATACGGAGAATCTGCTTAACGAAGCGGAGATGGCCAAATGGATGGTGGCGGCATGGTTCGGTTTTTATGGGGATACACCGGAAGATGCTACTTTTAATACCGACCTCATCCAGTCCCGAGGGCAGTACAACGCCAATGATGTGGATGTAGCCTTAGCGCTCCAGACTACTCGCGGACTCGCCTCGCTATCCGATGCAGGAGAAGAACTGCTCAATAACACGTTCGTCCTCGTCAATGATATCACCTATATCACGGCGGAGCAGGAAGCGCAAGCGGCCAAGATAGCCATGGGCGTCATTGGCGGTCTTTTCGATGCCTTGACAGGAGGCAGTGCCGGAAGAGACATGGCCAGTACGGCCGGAAAGATTGCCGACAGTTTCACAGGATTCAAGGTCAAAACACATTCCTATCTGTATCAGCTGGAGTGGAATGACTCTATCGCGGCTATCTTCTACCAGTTCCATTATACGGCCACCCCTGATCCGGAGAAAGTGCGGGCTTTCCTCGCTGACAAAACCACATATCGACTGCGATATGTGGCGCACGAATATGAGTTTGACAAGAAATCGGTGCTGAAAGGCAAATACGAGCGGACAGAATTGGTTCGTACTATTTGTGCTCGGTCAATGGATAAGAATATCGTGGCATTGGCTAAACAATACGAAGATTTCAAGGTAAAGACCCCGGTCTTTCAGGTTTTAACCAATGAGCGAGGGAAAATAGAAGGATATGCCGCCAAGATCGGATTGAAAGAAGGAATATCCGAGGCTTCCAAATTCCAGGTCGTTCAGCGAATCCAGGATCCCGAGACCGGAAAAACAAGATACAAATACATAGCTACCGTCAAACCCAAGAAAGGGCAGATATGGGATAACCGCTATAATGCGGTACTGGAAGAGGGCGATGGAGCTACGTTGCCATACACCACTTTTGTGAAAACAGCAGGCGGAGAAATTCTGCCGGGAATGTTACTCATAGAGGGGAAATACCGTAAGGTAACAGAGTAAAAAGTAAGGCTGCCTCCCGGCAGCCCAACCCAAAATATAACAAACAATCTCTATTAAATTACCGGTAGATCCCGGATGAGTTTTCATTTTCTACTACTTCCTCTGCAAATACCGTGCCAAACTGCTTTTTAGCACAAAAATTTGCATATATGGAAAAAATATTGTAATTTTGTACGCAAATTTAAAACATATTTATTGCATGACTAAGAACTTTGTAGAAGAATTGCGTTGGAGAGGCATGTTGCAAGATATCATGCCCGGAACGGAAGAACAACTGATGAAAGAGGTGACCACCGCCTATGTGGGTATTGATCCGACGGCGGATAGTCTGCATATCGGCCACTTGTGCGGTATCATGATGTTGCGCCATTTGCAGGCTTGCGGACATAAGCCTATTGCACTCCTTGGCGGTGCTACGGGTATGATTGGTGACCCTTCCGGCAAATCCGCTGAGCGTAACCTGTTGACGGAAGAAACGCTGCTTCATAACGTAGCTTGTATCCGGGAGCAATTGGAACATTTCCTCGATTTCAACAGCAACGAACCCAATGCGGCCGAACTGGTCAACAACTACGACTGGATGAAGGATTATACCTTCCTTGATTTCGCACGCAATATAGGCAAACTCATCACCGTCAACTATATGATGGCGAAGGATTCTGTCAAGAAGCGTTTCAACGGCGAGTTCAGCCAGGGAATGTCGTTCACGGAATTTACATACCAGCTGCTGCAAGGCTATGATTTCGTGTATCTGAACGAGCATAAGAACTGCAAACTGCAGATGGGCGGATCGGACCAATGGGGAAATATCACTACCGGTACCGAACTGATCAAGAAAATCACCGGAAACGATGCTTTTGCACTCACTTGTCCGCTGATCACCAAGGCCGACGGAGGTAAGTTCGGTAAAACCGAATCCGGTAATATATGGCTGTCCAAGCGCTATACTTCGCCGTATAAGTTCTACCAGTTTTGGATGAATGTATCCGACGATGATGCCAAACGCTATATCAAGATCTTCACGAGTCTGACCCGCGAGGAGATAGAGGCCCTTATCGCCGAACATGACCAGACGCCGCACCTGCGCGTACTGCAGAAACGGCTCGCTAAAGAGGTCACATGTATGGTGCATTCCGAGGCGGATTATCTCGCCGCTGTAGAGGCTTCCAATATCCTCTTCGGCAATGCTACTGCCGATGCGCTCCGGGCGCTGGACGAGGAGACCTTCCTGCAGGTCTTCGAGGGTGTGGAGCAATATGAGATTGCTCTCGCCGAACTCAAAGCCGGTATCGGACCGCTGGATCTGCTGGCTGAGAAAACAAGCATCTTCCCCTCCAAAGGCGAGGCACGAAAGATGATCCAGGCTAACGGATTCAGTATGAATAAGGAGAAACTAACTGACCCCGCTACGCCTATTACCGATGCGGCTTTGCTGAACGGGAAATACATTCTCTTCCAGAAAGGTAAGAAAAACTACTATCTAATAGTTGCTAAATAATGAAAAAATTCATCCTCATCCTCCTCGCCGTTTTTGCTGCTGTCTGCGCACGGGCTGAAGTCTATTCGCCGCAAGATGTACCCGACCCCAAGGCGCAGGGACAGGAGTTCTATGTGTCCGACCCTGATAGTTTGCTCGCGGATTCTACCGTCAATTGGATCAATGCGTGCGCGGAGGATCTGGACCGGAAAACACATGTCGAACTGGCGGTCGTAGCGCTCTCCTCTATCGGCGAATACGATGCGTTCGATTTTGCGTACGAGCTCTTCCAGCGATGGGGTATCGGACGGGAAGGACAGAACACCGGAGTGCTCATCCTCTTTGCCTTGGAGAGCCATGATCTGAGAATCATGACCGGAACCGGCATAGAAGGAGTGCTTACGGACGCGAGATGCTCCGCTATCATGCATGATGAGATGTTCCCCGCTTTCCGGGAGGAGGACTATGATGCCGGATTATGCCTGGGTGTGCTGGCTATCTATGAGACTTGCACCGATGGCGAAGCGCCGGAAGAACTGCTCACCATCTCGTCTGTCACCAACCGCGGCAAATATGCTGAGGAAGAGGACGAGTGGTCCACTTCCGAGAAGATCACACTGTTCTGTATGGGCATCTTCGGATTGCTCATCTTCATCGCTATCTATTTCTCGGCTGTCAAGAAATGTCCTTCGTGCGGGAAGCGCAAAGCGCGCGCCATACACCGCCATACACTCGTCGCGGCTACTTACACCCATGCCGGCAAAGAGCAAGTCACCTATCGGTGCAAGAACTGCGGACATGAGTTTGAACTCACGCAGATATTGCCTAAACTCACCCGCTCTTCTTCCTCCGGAGGAGGTTCCTGGAGCGGCGGTTCGTCCGGTGGCGGATCATGGGGCGGCGGATCTACTTCCGGTGGCGGAGCAGGAGGTAAATGGTAATCGAATTGGTATGTTTAATGTATAATTCTTAATTTTTAGTTCTTATGAAAAAACTCCTTCCTTGGATTGTCGTGTTGGGAATCCTGGCAATTATCGCCCTTTGGGTGGCTAACGTGTACAACGGACTTGTAGCTGCGGAAGAGCAGGTTGAGTCTGCTTGGGCGCAAGTGGAAAACCAATACCAGCGTCGTTCTGACCTGGTGCCTAATCTCGTCGCTACGGTCAAAGGTTACGCTGAGCACGAGAGCGAAACGCTGCAGGGCGTTGTAGATGCCCGCGCACGTGCTACGCAGATCACCATCGATCCCGCTAACGCTACGCCGGAGCAACTCGCTGCTTACCAGGCTGCACAGGGCGAACTCAGTCAAGCGCTCGGACGACTCCTCGCTGTCGCTGAGAGTTATCCTGACCTCAAAGCGAATGAGAACTTCCGGGACCTCCAGCAGCAACTTGAAGGCACGGAGAACCGTATCGCTGTGGCTAGACAATTGTTCAACGACGAGGCACGGGCATATAATACGCAGGTTCGCCGCTTCCCGGCTAACATCATTGCCGGCGCGTTCGGATTTGAGAAAAAACCGTATTTCGAAGCCGAAGATGATGCGAAACATGCTCCGCAGGTAGAGTTCTGATAAACTCTGTAGGCCATAAAAGAAATCAACTCCGATGTGGTTATCGGAGTTGATTTTTTCTTTTCGCTGGGATTCAGCTCATTTCTCTGCTTGTGCGGCCGGACGGAATCCCTTGGGATGATGACCGTGCTTGCCGTCACATTTGCCTTCGTGCTTACCGCATTTGCCGCAGCAGCCTTGCTTGGGACCGAACTCATTCAGATGCAGCACTTTGGCCACCTGGCGGGCACTCAGATCTTTGCGGAATTTGTCATAGAATTTGGACTGCAGATTCGCGAATTCTTTCATCCCGTCGAAACGTGCCTTGGCTAACTTGTCCAGCTCTTTGTCTGTCATTTCTTTGCCCGGCTCGAATTTCTGCGCGTCTTTCTTTGAGAATAACTCATCGCATTTGGCGGCGTATTCACGATAGGTAACGGCGAATTTCTCTGCTTGTTGGTCGCTCAGCATCAGTTCCTGGGAGAGACGCTTGATATCAAATTCTACACGCTCTTCTTTGCTGAACTTCTTGCCTTTGGAGCACTCGGTTTTCTGTTCTTGGGCGCTTACATTCGCCACAAGGATGGCACTGATAGCCAGAATGATTAACTTTTTCATAACTTTCAATTTTTAAAATAATTCACTGGTTCGCTAACTCTCTCTCGTTAACTTGCTTATCCATCCTTTGCAAATACCGTGCCAAAAACCAATATACTTTTAGTCCAAAAATCTTTGATTTTTTGCATATCTCAAAAAAAAGCAGTAATTTTGTAGGCAAAATTGGAAGAACAATGACAATTATTTTTGATTTGGATGGTACGCTGCTCAATACCATTGACGATTTGGGTTATGCCTGCAATCATGCCTTGAGCCATTGCGGTTTCCCTACCCATCCCATCGAG
>JAGCFY010000185.1 GCA_017649845.1 Paludibacteraceae bacterium | reverse complement strand
TCCTTCCTCTATACCCTCCGCGATATGCTGAAAGCCAACGAAGTGGAGACGATAGACGAATTGGCGGAGCGGATACCTAACCTGCGCGAAGATCTCTGTGCATCGCTTCAGGCTACGGTCATCGATATCCTGATGAAAAAAGTGAAGAAGGCAGCGAAAGATCTGGGAATCAAGCAGGTTGCCGTGGCTGGTGGAGTGAGTGCCAATAGCGGTCTTAGACAGGCTTTTGTCGATTATGGCAAGCGATACGGATGGCAGGTCTACATACCGCCGTTCTCTTTCACAACCGATAATGCTGCGATGGTCTGTCAGGCCGGCTATTTCAAGTATTTGGATAATGATTTCTGTGCGATAGATGAAGTCCCCTTTGCCAAAACAACGATCTAAAATCGAAAATCTAAAATCAATCATCGATCCTTATAAGGACGTTATCATCTTTATGATCACGCTCTTTGCCGCCAACTATTTCTGGAAATGGACGGTTACGGGCGACGAGAACGGAGAGATGGTGACTTGGTTCGGTCTGGATGTTACTGCTCCCTTTGAGTTCATGGCGTGCCATATCGCGTCTGTTGTCTATTGGCTCGTCTCGCTCTTCCGTGACACGGCTTGGATGGCGGATGAACACACGATACGCTTCGCTTCCGGATCCGGTACCACCATTATCTGGGGATGTACTGCGATAAAACAGAGTTTTATTTGGCTCTGCCTCATCGCTACCGTCTTGCCCTGGAAATCACAAATTACAAATTACAAATTACAAATAACAAAATCTTTGTGGTTCCACAAATTTTGGTACATCCCTCTTGGATGGATCGCGTGCTATGCTTTTAATATCCTGCGGATATTCCTTATTGCTTTATTCATCGAGCATCATCCGGACTGGTTCCACGTCCTGCATGACTATATTTTCAAATACCTTTTCTACGGTATGCTCTTCGGCCTATGGGTTATCTTTGTTGAAAAGATAAGACCGCGCGTTTTATAGCGCTGACGATCCGCCAGGTACGAGATGCTTGAGGAGTGTCGCCGGTGAGCAGATCCGGAACGGCGTTGCCGGTCTCCTGCTCGGGATAAACGACCATATAACTGTGTTTGCTGAAAAATTTCTCCAGCATTACCGGTACTTGCTCGAAAAGCGGGTTGTAACTCGGGGTGCTTGGACGGGCGTTGATCATCACGATCATGTCATCCGGAGCCATTTGTTTGGCGATCATCAGTACGTCTTCCCAGTTTTCCATCTCCCGGTACGATGCACGAAGATATTTCCCTTTGCGGCGGCAGAAAGCCTGAAGGGCTTTTTGGGTATCTTCGTTCGTGAAGAAAACGACCTTGGCGCCTAACTGCGAACTGAGTCTTCTCACTAATCCGAAACAGGAGATAAAATCATGCTCTTTCTCGGCGTATAGCGGTACCGCTACCAATAATCGGGAGATCGTATTGGCCGGTTGAGCCGGGTGGTAGATGATAGAGGCTTTCGATTGATGGTTGATTAGCTGCGCGGCATCGCTCCATTCGTCTTCGGCGGCAAAAGAGGGATTCGGTAACTGGGCCAACTCCGATAACTCACGCAACTCGTATTGCCTGTTCTCGCCTACGGTCAGCATCAACCATGCATCGTCTTTCTTGTCTGCTTCCAGTCGCGCTTGCTCTTGCAATGCAAGCCGTTTGGCGGCATATTCCGTTACGAACGAGGCCGTAGTGCAGAGCACTAAGATCATCAGCACGGAAGCATTGAGAATCTCGTCGCCGAAGATCCCTAATTGGAAGCCGATTGTTACGATGGCTAAGGTTCCGGCGGCTGTGGCATGTGTCAGACCGAAGATTAACTGCCGCTCCTCACCCGCCAAATGAAAACTCTTCTGGGCCAGATAAGCCGCAAGCCATTTGCCCGCCAGTTTCGTCCCGATCATCACAATCGCGATAATCACTGTCGTCCAGCCGGACCAGAGATAACGCACGTTGATCATCATGCCTACGCCGATCAGGAAAAGCGGAACGAAGAGGTTGTTACCCACAAAATTGATCCGCTGCATCACGGGACCTAAGTTGGGTACTAATTTATTCAGTGCTACGCCGCAAAGGAACGCACCTAATATACCTTCCAGTTCTGCCCAGTCCGCCAGCCATGCAGCCATCATCATCATTGTCATCACTACGAGAAAACCGCTCGTTGCGTCTGTCCAGCGCTTGAAAAATCGTTTGGCTAAGAAGGGGAATAATATCGTGATTACGGAGATTGTAAGCACAATACGCCCCACCAGCCCCCAAGGGCTGATGCCGGATTCATATACACGGTTGCGGAGGATAGCCAGTACCAGCAGCGCTAATGTGATTGTCAGCATCGTGCCGCCTACCGCTATATTGGTTGCTGCATGATTCTGTACCCCGTATCGGCTCGCAATGGGGTAGGTCATTAGTGTATGGCTGCCGTACATGGCGCCCAGCAACGCACTCGTCACATAATCAAAACCCAAGGCTAACGAAGTAAAGATACCTAATATAAACGGCACGATAAACGAGTAAAAACCGAATAGCACGGCGTGCGTTCGCTGTTGACGGAAATCATTCACATCTACCTCAATACCCGCCTGAAGCATGATATACAACATACCTATCTTGCCTAAGGTCTGGATCGTCGCTCCGCCGCCTAAGAGACTGAAACCGTACGGACCTACTATGATGCCCATCACGATAAAACCTACGATACTCGGTATCCTGATTTTCCGGCATACCATCGGCACCAGTAATATCATTGCCAGCACCAAGGAAATAACTGCTAATGGACTCGTTATCATAATCTTCAAATAAACTTTCCTGTAATACTTTTAGCATTACCTCGGATCTCTTCCGCTGTGCCTTCAGCCACTATCTCGCCACCGCCTCGCCCGCCTTCAGGACCCATGTCAATGATCCGGTCGCAGGCTTTGATCACATCCGTGTTATGCTCGATGATCACTACCGTGTTGCCCTTGTCTACCAGCCTGCGAAGCACACCTAACAGCACCCTTATGTCTTCGAAATGCAGACCAGTAGTCGGCTCGTCCAATATATACAGCGTCTTGCCTGTACTCGGACGAGAGAGTTCTGTCGCCAACTTGATTCGCTGGCTCTCTCCGCCGGACAGACTCGTCGAGGACTGGCCTAGCTTGATGTAACCTAATCCTACGTCCTGGATCGTCTTGATCTTGCGTAGTATCTTCGGCTGTGGTTCAAAAAACTCCACCGCCTGGTTCACGGTCATGTCCAATATATCGGCTATCGTCTTTCCTTTCCATCTCACCTCCAGCGTCTCGCGGTTGTATCGCTGGCCGCCGCATGCCTCGCAGGGCACATAAACGTCCGGCATGAAATGCATCTGGATCGTCTTGTATCCGTTACCCATACATTCCTCGCAACGGCCGCCTTTGGCGTTAAAACTGAACCGACCGGCTTTCCATCCTCTTATCTTGCTCTCCGGCAGTTGTGCAAAGAGCTCACGGATGTCGTTGAATACATTGGTGTATGTCGCGGGATTCGACCGCGGAGTGCGACCGATAGGCGATTGATCTACGTTGATCACTTTGTCTATTAGCTCTGCGCCTTCTATTTTATGATAGGGCAGCGGCTCTTGCTTCGATCGGTATAATAGCTTGCTCAGGATGGGGTAGAGCGTCTGGTTGATCAGGCTGCTTTTCCCGCTTCCGCTCACACCCGTCACGCATACCATTTGTCCTAACGGGATCCGTACTGTTATGTTCTTCAGGTTATTGCCTGTACAGCCTTTGAGGGTGATTTGTCCCTGGTCTTTGAGCACAGCGGTCTTTGTCCTTTCTGTGACGTCTGTCACGGTCAGGTTTCCATTCAGATAGGCTGCTGTCAAACTGTCTGCTTGACGTAGCAATTCCGCCGGCTTGCCGCTAAATAGCACTTTTCCCCCTAATCGACCGGCTTTTGGACCGATATCGATGATCCAGTCTGCCTCACGCATGATCTGCTCGTCGTGCTCCACTACGATCACCGAGTTGCCCATATCCCGCAACTCTTTCAGACTCTTGATCAGCCGCGCGTTGTCACGCTGGTGCAGACCTATACTCGGCTCGTCTAATATATATAGTACGTTTACCAGCCGGCTGCCTATCTGGGTCGCCAAACGGATACGCTGGCTCTCGCCGCCCGATAGGCTCTCGCTGCTACGCCCTAAACTCAGATAACCCAATCCCACCGATTGCATGAACCGCAACCGTGCGCATATCTCCTTCAGGATAGGCTCCGCTATCGCTTTCTGCTTCTCCGTCAACTCTGTGAAGCGGTCTAATGTGGTTAACAATTCATCGATATCCATGCTTGCCAGGTCATCGATGTTATACCGCCCTATCCGGTAACTCAGCGCCTCTTTGCTCAACCGCTTGCCCCCGCATTCCGGACAGACGATCATCTCCTCTTGCTCTTTCTCGTCCTCCTCGTCTTCCTCCGGCTCGGAGGTGTATTCCATGATACGTTCCAGCCAGTCGTCCTGCCGGATAGCCTCGTCAATCTCTGCATTCTGTATTCTGTCCGTAAAACGGTCTGTACTTCTAATCCTTCCCAGTCCTTTGCAGCACGGGCACCAACCCGACGGGCTGTTGAACGAGAATGTGTGCGGTGCCGGATCTTGATAACTCAATCCCGTTTCCGGACACATCAGGTTCCTGCTCAAGAAGCGTGTGTGACCGGCTTCGTCGGCTATGAGCATGATTCCGTTTCCTTGTGTCAAGGCTTTATCTGCGCTCTGTCTGAGACGCCGGGTATCTTCTTTACTACCGTCTGCTTTGGGTTTCAGCCGGTCAACGACCACCTCGATGGTATGCACCTTGTATCGGTCTAACTTCATCCCCGCTACGAGCTCCTGCACCTCTCCGTCCACGCGCACATGCACATACCCTTTTTTTCGTATCGTCTCGAAGAGCTCTTTGTAATGACCCTTCCTACCGCTCACAAGCGGTGCTAACAGCAGAATCTTCTTTCCCGCGTACTCCCGCTGGATTAATTCCATGATCTGCTCGTCTGTATAATGTACCATCGGCTTGCCCGATAGGTACGAATAAGCCTGACCGGCACGAGCGAAGAGCAGACGAAGAAAATCATAAACCTCCGTCACGGTGCCTACTGTCGAACGCGGATTCTTGCTGGTTGTCTTCTGGTCGATGGAGATCACGGGACTCAGTCCCGTTATTTTATCTACGTCCGGCCGCTGCATCTGACCGATAAATCCCCGGGCATAGGACGAGAACGTCTCCATATATCGCCTTTGACCTTCGGCGAATATCGTGTCGAAGGCTAACGAGGACTTTCCCGAACCGCTCAGGCCGGTTATCACCGTTAACTTCTTTCTGGGCATGGATACACTGATATTCTTCAGATTATGCACCCTCGCTCCGATCACTTCTATCTTTCCTTCGTCCTTCATTCAGTCATTCGCTAAATCGCGTACAAAATTACTGCTTTTTTTTGACATATGCAAGCATTTCGATGTTTTACCAAAAAAAAACAAAGAAAATCTTGCACATTCCAAAAAAATGTTGTACCTTTGCAGCCGATTTTTTGCCAAGTTGAGTTAGCAAAAGCGCAAACCACAGCAGCGAAAGACAATATTTAACACCTTAAATAATACAATTATGGCTAAAGTTTATCAAGCAAATGAGATCAAGAATGTCGCTATGTTGGGCGGTTCGGGATCCGGTAAAACGACTCTCATGGAGTCGATGTTGTTCGAGTGCGGGGTGATCAAACGCCGCGGTTCGATTGAAGCTCAATCCACCGTGTGCGACTATTTCCCGGTAGAGAAAGAATACGGTTACTCGGTTTTCAGCACGGTATGTAACATCGAGTTTGAGGGCAAGAAGTTGAATATCATTGACTGCGCAGGTAGTGATGACTTCTGCGGCGGTACAGTGGCTGCTCTCCAGATGTGCGGTTCGGCACTGGTGGTACTGAGTGCTAACGGAGGCGTGGAGGTAGGAACGCAGAACAATTTCCGCCTCGTGGAGCACGCTAAAAAGCCTTTGGCTTTTGTGATCAACAAATGCGATCATCCGGATGCTGATTTCGAGCGCACTTTCAACCAACTGAAAGAGAACTTTGGCAATAAATGTACGTTAATCCAGTTTCCGGTTAATGCCGGTGCCGGTTTTAACGCTGTTATCGACGTGCTGAAAGGCAAGATGCTGGTATGGAAGCCGGAAGGCGGTGCTCCTGAATTGAAGGACATCCCGGCTGAATATGCAGACCGCGTGGAGGAGATGCGTTCCCAGTTATCCGAGGCTGCTGCCGAGGCAGACGAGACGCTTCTCGACAAGTTCCTGGGCGAAGGTCTGACCGACGAAGAGATTATGCAGGGTCTGAAGGCTGTCTATGCTGACGGTTCGATGTATCCGGTGCTCTGCTGCTCGGGTCTGAAAGATATGGGTGTCCGTCGTCTGATGGACTTCCTGAACGGTATGGCTCCGAGTCCTGCTCAGTTCAGTTATCCTACGCTGGACGGCAAGGCAGCTCAGGCTGATCCGAAGGCTTCGACGAGTCTCTACGTCTTCAAAACATCCGTAGAGCCTCATATCGGCGAAGTGAACTATTTCCGCGTAATGCAAGGTACCGTTCATAACGGCGACGATCTGGAGAACATGGAGCGTGGCTCGAAAGAGCGTATCTCGCAGCTCTACAGCGTAGCCGGTTCTATCCGCGTGCCGGTGGATGAGTTAGCCGCAGGCGATATCGGTGCTACCGTCAAACTGAAAGATACCCGTACGGGCAATACGCTGAACAGCAAGGGTTGCGACCTGCAGTATGCTCCTATCAGCTATCCGCAACCTCGCTACCGCCGCGCTATCAAGCCGGTAACAGAGAGCGATGCAGAGAAACTGGCAGCGCTGTTGACCCGTTATCACGAGGAGGATCCGACATGGCTTGTAGAGCAATCGAAAGAGCTCCGTCAGATGATCGTTTCCGGTCAAGGCGAGTTCCACCTCCGTACCCTCAAATGGCGTCTGGAGAACAACGACAAGATGCCGATTGAGTTCCAGGAGCCGAAGATTCCTTATCGTGAGACTATCACCAAGGCTGCCCGTGCAGACTATCGTCATAAGAAACAATCCGGTGGTGCCGGTCAGTTTGGTGAGGTTCACCTGATCGTTGAGCCGTACGAGGACGGTCAGCCGGTTAAAGAGACGTATAAATTCGGCAACCAGGAGTACAAGATCTCGGTTAAAGACCAGCAGGAGATTAACTTGGAGTGGGGCGGTAAGTTGATCATCATCAACTCTATCGTAGGTGGTGCTATCGATGCACGCTTCATCCCGGCAATCGTCAAAGGCATCATGGATCGTATGGAGCAAGGTCCGTTGACCGGTTCGTACGCCCGCGACGTCCGCGTAATCATTTATGACGGTAAGATGCACCCAGTAGACTCGAACGAAATCTCCTTCCGTCTGGCAGGACGTAACGCTTTCGCTCAGGCCATCAAAGAGGCTAACCCGAAAGTACTCGAACCGGTTTATGACCTCGAAGTATTCGTTCCTTCCGAGATTATGGGTGATGTAATGAGTGACATCAACGGTCGCCGCGGTATGGTAATGGGTATGGAGACCGAGAAGAGCTTCACCCGCCTCAAAGCGCAAGTGCCTCTGAAAGAGCTCTCGAGCTATTCTACGACACTCTCGTCGCTCACCGGTGGTCGTGCTACCTTTACAATGGCGTTTAACTCTTACCAGCTTGTGCCGCAGGACGTACAGGACAAACTCTTGGCCGCTTACGCAGCAACGCAAACAGAGGAGGAGTAAATATCGCATCCCCATTTGTTGGGATTTTGCAGGAAAAGTGGCATGCGCATTTGCGTATGTCGCTTTTTTTTTGTAATTTTGCAGCCGATTTATGAGAAAAAGTCTGTTTATAGCGTTTTTATCATTTCTGTGTGTGGCTTTGCATGCGCAGATATCCGGCGTAGTTCTCGATGAGAACGGCTATCCTATGATAGGTGCCAATGTTTATTGGGCAGGTACCTCCACCGGCGTGGCTACCGGTATAGACGGCGAATTCTCTATCATGCCCGTAAAAGGGACCAACAGGCTGGTGGCATCTTTTGTCGGATGCCATAATGATACTATTACGGTGCTGAACCGCAAACCGCTGACCATTGTCCTGGTGGATGAAACGGTGCTGGATGAAGTGACGATCACAGAGCGACGCATGGGGGTGATCAAGAGCCGCAGTGCGGCATTCGATACACAAACAATAGGCACGGAAGAGCTTTGCCGCGCAGCGTGCTGTAATCTCAGTGAGGCCTTCGAAACAAATGCTTCGGTGGATGTAGCCTATTCGGACGCAGCTACGGGAGCCAAACAGATCCGATTGTTGGGGCTGAGCGGAACATATGTCCAGCTCATCCAGGAGAATACACCGGCTGTACGAGGATTAGCACAGAATTTCGGCCTGGAGTATATACCCGGCCCATGGATGAGCAGTATTCAGGTCAGCAAAGGTACCTCATCTGTCATTAACGGCTACGAAGCCACTTCCGGTCAGATCAATGTGGAACTGCTTAAACCGCAGACGCAGAATCCTCTTTCTGTCAACTTGATGTTCAACTCCGAACTGATGGCAGAAGCCAATATCATGGGTGGTTGGAAGATCCCATTAGGAGAAGAGCACGAAGAACATGTGCATATTCATCATGCGGGCGAAGCGGATGAACATGAACATTGTCACCATGAATCACTTTATACCGGTCTGATGGCGCATTACGGCCAGAGTTTTATGGCTATGGACGGCAACCATGATTCATTCATGGATATGCCTAAAATCCAGAATGCCAATCTCGCGAACCGCTGGTTCTACAAGCATGGCGATTACACTTTCCAAGCGTTTGTGCGCGGGCTCTACGACCGTAGACGTGGCGGACAATATGCGGATTCTATAGCTAATCCGTATATGATAGACCTAAACACATGGCGAATAGAGGGATTCTTGAAGAACGGTTATGTTTTCGATGAAGAAAGCGGCTCGTCTGTGGCGCTTATCACGGCGGTCAGTTATCATAACCTGAATAACACCTATGGTGTGCGAAACTGGAAAGCTAACCAGCTTAATGCCTACCTCAATGCTATTTATCAGGGCAATTGGGAAGGCGGAGGACTGATAGACAACGACCATAGACTGAGTGCCGGTGTATCCGTTAATTTTGACAAATACAACGAGACGCTTCGTCTGCCATCTGTGGCTCCTTTGGATTTAGGGCGCTACGAAGTGACACCGGGTATTTTCGCTGAATACAGTTACAAGTATGCAGAGATGCTGTCTCTGGTAGCAGGAGTGCGGGCTGATTATTCCACGAAACACGGCTTTTTCTTTACGCCCCGTATGAATGTGCGCTATTCGCCGTTCTCATGGTGGACGCTCAGAGCCAGTGCAGGCATGGGGTACCGAAGTCCAAACGCCATAGCAGACAATGCTTTTGTGATGCCGTCAAGCCGGATTTTGCACCTTGCCGATAATATCAAACAGGAGCGAGCGGTTAATACCGGTGTGAGCATGACATTTTATATTCCGGTCGGTAGCAAGGAGTTGCAACTATCGGGAGAGTATTATTACACACATTTCCTGAACTCGCTGATTGTTGATATGGACCGGGATCAGCACGCCGTACATGTTTATAATCAATCCGATATTGACGATGCCAAGAGTTTTGCTCATTGCGCTCAGGTAGAAGCCACGATGGAGGTCCTGCGCGGTTGGACATGGACTGCTGCTTTCAGATGGACCGATATTCGTCAAACCACGTTTAACGCAGTGAGCGGAGAATATGAATTGCGAGCCAAAGCGCTGACAAACCGGTTCAAAGGTATTATCACCACCAGTTATCAGACTCCGCTCAAGAAGTGGCAGTTTGATGTAACGGCGCAGTTTAACGGCATCAGCCGTATGCCAGACGGATTTGCAGCATATGGTGATTTCTTAGGCGGATACGGCACTCCGAAACCGATTACATGGTACCCGCAACTCATGGCACAGGTAACCAAGTATTTCCGAAGCTGCAGTTTGTATGTAGGAGCGGAAAACATGACCAATTTCCGTCAGGATAGTCCGATCATCGACAGCTTCCATCCGTACAGTGCTGATTTCGATGCCTCCATGGTATGCGGACCTACTACGGGATGGAAAGTATATGTGGGATTCCGTTATGATCTGGAACGAGCAGAAGAATAAAGAAAGCGCCTGTGAGGCGCTTCTTTTTTACCAATCGAGACTGTATGTCACGCCTACGGCGTGCTGATAAAGGGTTTCATTCGTCAAACGGATGTAACCCTTATTTTTTGAGATATCGATATCCCGGTCATAGCCGTAGGTGAAGCGGTAATAAAAATCAAAACTGCTATGCTGTGAAATCCGCCATTTGACGCCGGCCTGCGTACGAACCATCGTGATAAACTGTTGTCCGTTTTTCTGCTGATATTCCGGTGCGTTGAGCGTATTGACCAGTTCTCCCCACAGGTACGGCTTAACTGGTTTCCCGGGCACGTAGAATTCAGCTCCCAATCGGCTGCGGAGTTGCAAGTCATAACGATTTTTCTCCCGCAGATTGACACTGTCTGTGCGTGCTTCCATGAGCACTCGCTCACGCAGGTAAACCTTAGCGTAAGTGAACTTATATGAGCCGGTGAGCGATAAGAAAACGCGGTGGCGCAAGTATTCGTTTACATCGGCTTTTTTAGTAGTAGACCAGGTGGTATCCGGACCCAGCACTTTGAGGGTGTAACCCGCGTCAATCTTGAGATATTCAATAGGTTTGTAAGCAAGCGAAAGGGTAGTGTAAGACCTGTTGAAAGAAGGTCCTACCATAGAGTTATAAACATCAAAACGAAGCTCTTCGCTGAAGTTAAGGAAAAGCCCGTTGTTCCATTTCTTGGTAAAATCCGCTCCTGTACGAATTTGGGCGCTATGAGTCGTGGTAGCCGACTGCGACTCATAACTCCAGGCGTGTGCTTGGACGGAAAATAGAATACAGAGTACAGAATACAGACTTATGAGGAATGATCGTCTCATTTAAACTTCGTTATCTGGTCTATACTATTGTGGATCTTGCCTTTTTCCAGAGAATAGGTGATATTGATATACGCTACATCGCGTAGAAAATCGATATGTCCGATTTCCACATCAATGATATCGAGACCTGTGCGCTCCTTGAGATCCGCGAGCAGTTCCGCTCTCCGCTCGGGTTTGATATTCTCGATTTTCTCGTAGAGAATGATCTTCTTGGATTGCCGTTTGCGTACCTGCCAAGCCTCAAAAACCCACGCCAAAACGATGATAACTACATTCGCGAATAGCAACAGATACCATGCTAATCCGTCGGCTTTTAAACTCAAAGAGTTTATCACCGATACGGCAATGATGAGGAACATATAGTTCATCTCACGGATAGGTACTGTTTCTGTGCGGTAACGTATCATTCCGAAGATAGCGAAAAGACCCAAGACAAAACCGGTCTGGATATCCAAGATCTGCATCAGCCAGAGCAAAACGAACATGCCTGACGAGAAGAGCATATAGGTGACGTAGTAATCGCGCCGCTTGCTGAAACGATAGTATATACAATATACTATGAGCCATGTGACGAGCAGGTTGAAAAGGAACATGAGCGGCATAGTAATAATATTGTCACTCACGCCGAGCCATCCGGCGATCGTATTCATCAGATAACTTATACTGTCCTCTGCTCCGAAACGCTCGGC
>JAGCFY010000024.1 GCA_017649845.1 Paludibacteraceae bacterium | reverse complement strand
GCCGAAGTGATGAGTTATCATCATGACGAGTTGGAGAATTTCGGTGCAGCCAGCGATGAAGACGAGAGTACGCTTCATGCCATTTTGCGTCAGGCGTTGCTGGTAGGTATGATCAAGAAAGACGTGGATACCTACGGCGATTTGAAGTTGACGAAAGACGGCTTGAAATTCATTCGCAGAGCCGGTAAATTCGAGGTCCCGATTGAGATTCACGATGAGGACGAAGATATGATGGAAGGCGCAGGTGCGACTTGTGCCGCCGCAGACGAAGTGCTATTCTCAATACTCAAAGATATCCGCCGCAAAGTAGCGAAACGGAACGATGTACCGCCGTTTGTGATTTTCCAAGATCCGAGTCTGGAAGCCATGGCAACGACTTATCCTATTACGATGGATGAGTTATTGATGATTCCGGGTGTAGGTGTTGCTAAAGCAAAACGCTATGGCGACGAGTTCCTGCGCGTGATCAAGGAATATGTGGACGAGAACGAGATTATTCGTCCGGAGGACCTGCGGATTCGTACTGTAGCCAAGAAATCGACGCGTAAGAAACAGATTATTCAAGCTATCGACCGGCGTGTGGATCTGGACGATCTGGCGGAGAGTTGCGGTATGTCGATGGAAGAGATGATGGATGAGCTGGAGGCGATTGTGTTCAGCGGAACGAAAATCAACATCAATTATTTCATCAAAGAGGTAGTTGATCCCGATGAAGAAGCCGATATCTACGAGTACTTCAAGACGGCCGAGAACGACAATATCAAGAAAGCGATGGAAGAACTGGGCGAGGATTACTACGACGAGATGCACGTGCGGCTCGTACGACTGAAGTTCCACTGCGATTTGGGGAATTGATGAAGAAGGGTGAGATAGATTTTATAACGCTTGGGTGCTCGAAGAACCTGGTGGATGCAGAGCGTGTCATGCGGCAGTTGGAGGCGGCAGGATGGCGGTGTGTGCATGACGCGGAAGATCCGAAAGGTGAGATTTGTGTCATCAATACCTGCGGATTCATCGGCGATGCGAAGGAAGAGAGTATCAACATGATACTCCAGATGGCAGAGCGGAAGAAACAAGGAAAGTTGCGAAAGCTGATCGTAATGGGTTGTTTGAGCGAGCGGTATCGGGCAGAATTGGAAGCAGAATTGCCGGAAGTGGATGAGTTATACGGCAAATTTGATTTCGAAAACATGGTAAGCGCTCTATCCTCAGCAAAAAACGTACTGCCCCGTACTCGTGCTTTTGCGTTCCCCATTCGCAAAAGAACGTTTTTGTCTGAGGACACGCGCTCGACCGAATGTTGTAAAAACTATGAGCGGCATTTGACGACACCGGGGCATTATGCATATTTGAAAATCAGCGAAGGTTGCAACCGGATGTGTTCTTACTGCGCGATACCGCTAATCACAGGCAGACATACCAGCCGGCCGAAAGAGGAAATATTGGATGAAGTGCGATGGCTGGTGGGGCAAGGTGTGAAAGAATTGAATGTCATTGCACAGGATTTGAGCAGTTACGGGTTGGATTTGGAGAAAAAGCATTTACTACCGGAGTTGGTTGACGAGATGGCGCAGATAGAAGGAGTGGAATGGATCCGATTGCACTACGCCTACCCGACTGATTTTCCGGAAGATTTGCTGGACGTGATGGCGAAACATGAGAATGTGTGCAAGTACTTAGATATTGCTCTGCAACATTGCACAGACCATATGTTGGGACTGATGAGAAGGCATATCACGCGAGCAGAACAGGATGCGTTGATCCGGAAGATTCGCGAGAAAGTGCCGGGAATATGTATTAGAACGACATTGTTAGTCGGCCATCCGGGTGAGACAGAGGAGGATTTTGAAGAGTTGAAGGAATGGGTGAAAGAGATGCGTTTTGACCGAATGGGTTGTTTTGCATATTCGGATGAAGAAGGCACTTATGCCAACCGGCATTATAAGGACGATGTGCCACAAGAGGTGAAAGATGCAAGAGCGGCGGAATTGATGGCCATTCAGCAAGAGATCAGCGGGGCATTGATGCAGCAGTTTGTCGGCAAGACAGAGAAAGTGATTATCGACCGCGAAGAAGGTGATTATCTGGTAGGACGGACGCAATATGACAGTCCGGAAGTAGATTGCGAAGTGCTGATCAGTACCAAGGGAGGAAGTGCAACGTACAAAGCGGGCGAGTTTTACAATGTAAAAATAACAAAAGCAGAAGAATTTGATTTATACGGCGAAATATGTTAACTAAAGATCTAATAGGCCTGATTGCCGAGGCGTCGGGTTTGAGTAAAAAAGATGCGGAGCAGTTGCTAAGCACGATGAACGCCATCGTGCGTGAGTACCTGATGGCCGGGAAGGCTATTCAGTTGCAGGGTTTGGGTGTGCTGGAGATAAAAGAGCGTGCTTCGCGCGTGATCGTTCACCCTCGCACGGGCGAGCGCACAACTATTCCAAGCAAAAACCAATTGGTATTCAGACCAGTGGCAAACATGAAAGATGAACTCAAAAACGCATAAGTTATGGCAGAGAAACTGAGTTGGACTGAATTGCGTAAAGCTTTAGCTACGCGCGCAGGTGTGAGCGAGAAGACCGCAGGTGTGTTTTTGAGTGCCTTAACAGCGCAGTTGACAGAAGGTCTGCGCGGCGACAAACAGGTGAAGATCAACGGTTTAGGTACATTCAAGTTACAAGCTGTTGCTCCGCGCAAGAGCGTGAATGTGAGTACCGGAGAAGAGATTGTAATAGAGGGATACAACAAAGTTGTATTCTCGCCGGAGGCTGGAGTAAAAGAGTTGGTAGAGAAGCAGCCGACCGTCAGTTCTATGGCAACAGATCCCATAGAGGGAGATTTTCCTGTTGATCCGATTAAGAAATTAGGTGAGCAAGCGGATGAGATTGTAGGATTGTTGGCTGATTTGGGTCAAGATCCGAATAAAGCAGAAAAGGTTGAAGAAGAGCCTGTTACGACACCAGAACCAGAACCGGTTGTAGTGGAAGAACCGGAACCAGTTATTGTGGCAGAACCCGAACCAGTTGTTGTGGAGGAACCGGAACCAGTTGTTGTGGCAGAGCCAGAGCCAGTTGTTGTGGCAGAGCCGATAAAAGAAGAGAAACCGAAGGAACCGAAGAAGCCGAAGAAATATCATTTTGTACGCGATTTGTTGATATGCGTTGTGGTATTGCTTTTGTTGTTAGTAGGCGGTTATTTCCTGATTCGCAACAAGCTGAGCGGCTGGTTGGAGTCGCTAATGCAGCCTCAGCCACAGCAGACAGAGCAAGTGGAAGAGGCGGTTGTTGAGCCTGTGGAAACAGAAGAGCCGGCATCATTGGAATCGTTGATTCCAGAGGGAGAAATTCCTCAAAAGCAGATCTTGGATGAGTTTATGGCCATCTCCAATGATACGGAAATGGAAGAGGCTCCATATTCGGATTTGATCACGACAGAGGAGATGCACGAAGGCAGCAGATTGACTTGGATGGCCAAGAGATTTTACGGCGACAAGCGTTTCTGGCCGTATTTATACGATGCAAACCGGGACCGGATTGTTAATCCGAGTAATATCGAAGTAGGCACTCCTATCCGCGTTCCGCGTCTGACACAAGAGCAGATGGACACAACGAATCACGCATCCATGGAAGTATTGGACAAGCTGCGGATTGAGGCAGAGGCAGCATGTAAGAAGTGAAAGAAGAATATATTCGAATAGAAGGCGCCGACACCCACAATTTGAAGCATGTGACGGTAGATATACCGCGCAATAAACTGGTGGTTGTAACCGGCGTGAGTGGAAGCGGCAAGAGTTCTTTGGCGTTCGATACTCTGTATGCAGAGGGTCAGAGGCGATATGTAGAGAGCCTCAGCGCTTATGCCCGACAGTTCATGGGGCGCATGCAGAAACCGGAGGTGGAAAAGATAGAAGGTATTCCTCCGGCTATCGCCATTCAGCAGAAAGTAACAAGTCGCAATCCCCGTTCAACGGTTGGTACCGTGACGGAGATTTATGACTATTTGAAATTGTTGTACGCGCGCGTGGGTAAGACGTACTCGCCCGTGAGCGGGGAGGAGGTGCGCAAGAACACCATCCGTGACGTCGTGCAATATATGGAAGGCCAACCCAAGGATACGCGCTTATACCTTCTTAGCCCGATTATATTGCCTGAAGGCAGAAGCCTGAAGGAACAGTTGGCATTATGGCAAAGTCAAGGTTTCAGCCGTCTGCTGATTGACGGCGATACCGTTCGGTTGGACGACACGACCTGGCAACAGGCAGAAGGACATGACGCCTATCTGCTGGTGGACCGAATTATTGTTGATCACGAGCAGGCGACGAGCAACCGCTTTGCTGACAGTGTGCAGACCGCGTTTTTTGAAGGCCGAGGCGAGTGTCAAGTGAGTGTACAGAGTAACAAAGGACCGAGGACAAAGGTTTTCTCCGAGCGGTTTGAAGCCGATGGCATTCAGTTTATCGAGCCAAGCGAACACTTATTCGATTTTAACAACCCTATCGGTGCCTGCCCTGAATGC
>JAGCFY010000184.1 GCA_017649845.1 Paludibacteraceae bacterium | reverse complement strand
TACTCTTGAGCGATCCGGATCTGGCTATCGACTGGCAAGTGCCGGAAGAGTTGCGCATCCTTAGCGAAAAGGACAAGAAACACCCGTTGTTTAGAGACTTCATGTCTCCATTTTAGATTGAAGATTTTAGATTTATGAATATACTGATAACAGGATCGAACGGGCAGTTAGGCAACGAGATGCGGGTGCTGAGTGCGCAGCATCCGAAGCACAACTATTTCTTCACCGATGTCGTGGAAGCGGAGAACACGCATCTACTGGATATCACGGACAAAGCGGCCGTGAGTGCTTTTATAGCCGCTCACGCTATCGATCTGATCGTCAATTGCGCTGCTTATACAAATGTGGACAAAGCGGAGGAGGACGAGATAACAGCAACCAAGATCAATGCCGAGGCGCTCTCCGTATTAGGCAGTCAGGGCATCCGGGTTATCCATATCTCCACAGACTACGTCTTCTCCGGCGAGGCATGCCAGCCGTATCGGGAGGCGGATCCTATTGCGCCGCATACCATTTACGGGATCACCAAATACGAAGGAGAAAAACGACTTCTGGCCACATGCCCGGAGGCAGTTATTCTGCGTACGGCGTGGCTCTATTCGTCATTTGGCAACAACTTTGTCAAGACCATGATCCGGTTGAGCAAAGAGCGCAAGGAATTAGGTGTGGTCTTTGACCAGATCGGCACTCCTACTTATGCCGCCGATCTGGCATGGGCTGTATTCACCGTGATAGAAGCGCCGGTATGGCATCCGGGCGTCTATCATTTTACCAACGAAGGGGTATGCTCATGGTATGATTTCACGATAGCCATCCTGGCGCTGGCAAACAGCACCGAATGCCAAGTGCACCCGATTTTATCGGAAGAATATCAGTACAAGACCCCGCGGCCGCACTACAGCGTACTGGATAAATCAAAATTCAAAAAGACTTTTAACGTCCAGATCCCATATTGGCTGGACGGATTACAACGATGCATGAAACTCTTGAATTTTTAGCGGAATTAGCCGTTAACAACAACAAAGTTTGGTTCGACGACAACCGCGAGCGGTACCAGGCTTGCAGGGAACGATTTATCGCTTTCTGCACGGAGTATATTGCCCGCCTGACGAAGATGGACCCTGCGCTGGCGGTATTGCAACCCAAGGACTGCATCTGGCGTATCAACCGTGACATCCGCTTCTCGGCGGACAAAAGGCCGTACAAAGAGTGGTTCGGGTGTTTCCCCGCAACGGGTGTACCCGGACAACCCAAGACATGGGGTAAGAAATCCATGCGGGGCGGCTATTATATCCATATCCAGCCCGGTCAGTGTATGTTTGCAGGAGGTATATGGGATCCTTCCAAAGAACTGCTGAAGGCACTGCGCACAGAGATAGAGGCCAACTACGAAGAGGTGGAGGAGATCATGGCTTCCCGCCAGTGGAAGAAATATTTCGCACAGGATTTTGACAGCTATTGGGGTACAGGGCTCAAGAAGGTGCCTGCCGGATTTGACCCCGATTTCATACACGCCGAATGGCTGAAACATAAAATGTACACCTTCAGCGTTCCGCTAAGCGACGAAGAGGTATGTTCGCCCGATTTCATCGACAAAATAACCGACATCGCTGCGGCGGCAAAACCGATGAATGACTTCCTCAATTACACCTTCGAGGAGTACGGAGAATTCCCGAGTAGGTGTTAAATTGTTAGATCTGCTAGGTCAATGGATAGACCGGGGCTCTCCTAAAGCTCAAATCCGGGTTCGATTCCCGGGCGGATCACAAAACGATGGCAAATACAAAACCCATATTACCAGCTCTGGCCGTAGATGCAGCATGCAGCGGCAATCCGGGTGTGATGGAGTTCCGCGGCGTGATAGCCGACACCGGAACAGAGGTATTCCACCGCGGACCTTTTCAGCAAGGAACGAATAACATCGGCGAGTTTCTGGCGCTGGTGTTAGGTCTCGCGTATATCAAGAAATACAATCTTCCCTGGGTTATCTATACCGACAGCGTGACCGCCCTTGCTTGGGTGCGGGAGAAACGATGCAAGACCAAGATTGAATGGAACGCCCAGAATCAGGACCTCTTTTTTATGGTCCGGAAAGCGGAGATGTGGCTGCATGACAACACATGGACCACTCCGATCTACAAATGGGACACAAAAGCCTGGGGAGAAATTCCTGCGGACTTCGGAAGGAAGTGATGGTGGCATTTTGATAAAAAAAGATTGCAAAAATAAAATTTTTGTACGATTTATTTTTGTATATCAAAAAAAAATATTACTTTTGCACCGCAAAAGTCAAGAGACAAACAAAATTAATACACAAATAAACTAAAATTTTACACAATTATGACAAAAGTAGCTATTAACGGTTTTGGCCGTATTGGTCGTCTGGCATTCCGTCAGATGTTTGAAGCTGAGGGTTATGAGGTTGTTGCTATCAACGACTTGACCAGCCCGAAAATGTTGGCTCACCTTCTGAAATACGATACCGCTCAGGGTGGTTTCGCAGGTAAGTTCGGTGAGGGCAAGCACACTGTTGCTTACAAAGACGCTGTTCTCGCAGAGGATGGTAAGACAGTAGTTACTCCGGGTTCGATCACCGTTGACGGCAAGGAGATCACTATCTACGCTATGCCGAACGCAGCTGAGCTTCCTTGGGGCAAACTCGGTATCGATGTAGTTCTGGAGTGCACCGGTTTCTATACCAGCAAGGCTAAAGCTGAGGCTCATATCCAGGCCGGCGCTAAGAAAGTTGTTATCTCTGCTCCTGCAGGAAACGACCTTCCGACCATCGTTTACAATGTAAACCACAAGACTCTGACTCCGGCAGATAAGGTTATCTCCGCCGCATCTTGTACGACTAACTGCTTGGCTCCGATGGCAGCAGCTCTGCACAAATACGCTCCGATCCAGAGCGGTATCATGAGCACTATCCACGCTTACACCGGTGACCAGATGATTCTTGACGGTCCGCAACGCAAGGGTGACCTTCGTCGTAGCCGCGCAGGTGCGCAGAATATCGTTCCTAACAGCACGGGTGCAGCCAAGGCTATCGGTCTGGTAATTCCTGAGCTGAACGGCAAGCTG
>JAGCFY010000183.1 GCA_017649845.1 Paludibacteraceae bacterium | reverse complement strand
GAACCCGCGCGGCACAAACTGCTGGATGTCATTGGCGACCTCTCGCTGCTTGGCCTGCGCCTGCAAGGAAAAGTAACGGCATACAAACCGGGACATACGTTTAACACGCAGTGTATACGGCGACTGCGAAACCAGATATTGTCAGAGTAATTGTGAATTGTGAATTGTGAATTAAAATGATCAGCCCTTTAGCATATGTGAGCCCGAAGGCTCAAATCGGCAAAAACGTCACGATTGATCCGTTTGCCTATATCGATGATAATGTGATTCTTGGCGATAACTGCCATGTGTTTCCCAATGCAGTCATCGGCTGCGTACCGCAGGACCTCAAATACAAAGGCGAAGAGACCTGGACCATCATCGGCGATAACTGTGTTCTCCGTGAGTTTGTTACGATTCACCGCGGCACGGCTTCCAAAGGAAAGACCATCGTTGGTTCCAACAATCTTATCATGGCTTACTGCCATGTGGCGCATGACTGTATCTTGCACAACAATATTATCATGTCGAATGCCACGCAGTTGGCAGGAGAAGTGGAGGTCGATGATTTCGCTATCATCGGTGGCGGCACACTCGTCCATCAGTTCTCGCATATCGGTTCCCATGTGATGATTCAGGGCGGATCGAAGATCAACAAAGACATCCCGCCTTATATCATTGCCGCACGCGAACCGATCGCATATACCGGTATCAACTCCATCGGCCTGAACCGCCGCGGCTTCACGCCGGAGCAGATCCATACGATCCAGGAGGTATATCGCATCATTTATAACAACGGTATGAATACCACTCAGGCGCTCGATTTTATCGAATCGAACATTCCCGCGTGCGCCGAGAGGGATACAATCGTTGATTTTGTACGGGCGTCCACACGAGGCATCGTACGGGCATAAGAGGCCAACAGACAAGCAACAACGAATAATTCATTTAATACACGCATTATGAAAATAAAGTTATTTATCTTATGTACCCTTTGCGTCGCACTTTTTATGTTCTGCGCGTGCGAGGAGCCGATCTCCCCGAACAAGTACGCAGATAAAACCAATCTTTGGCCTGCGGCTGACCCGACTGGAGAGAAAGTGGGATATATCAACGAGAAAGGAGAAATGGTTATTCCTGCTCAATATTATACGGCGTATCATTTCAGTGGAGGAGTAGCTTGTGTGGTTACTATGGATAATAAAGCTCAATTTATTAACAAGAAAGGTGAAGTGGTATTTACGCTTCCTGCCGGCTATAATTGTGACCCCTATTTATCGAACGGAGGACGTAGGTTTTGGCATGATTTTTATTGTGGAATGTACGACGAGAACTTCAACGTGATTATTCCGGATCTTTTCCATCGCAATTTAGGTCCTATGAGTAAAGAAGGTCTGACTTATTTTTTGAAGTCTGATGGAGAGGGATTTTACAATAGGAAAGGAGAGGTAGTATTATACAATCCGTATGACTCTATCACTCGTCAGCCCGAACAGTTCTATTATGAAGAAGACGGTTTTCACGAAGGCAGAGCAATCGTAAGAAGCAGAAGACATATAGACTACTATGGAGCTATTAACACCCGTGGTGAATTGGTGATGGATACTATTTATAAAAACTTAATATATGTCGGAAGCGGATTGTTCGCGTATCAACTACCGGGTGATGATTATAGTTTCTGGGGACTGTTAGACGTAGATGGTAATCAGTTAACGGAACAAATCTATAATCAGGGATATTATGATTCTAACGGAGACAATGGATTGGTTCCGATAACGGATGAAAACAGGTACGTGTGTTATGTGGACAGAACCGGAACTAAAGTCATTCAAACGTCCTTTATCGGTACTGGTTTTCCTTTCCATGAAGGCGCAGCTTGGGCAAATATATATGATCCGTCCGACCATACGGCCGGATATGTGCTTTTGGATGAAAGCGGCAATATATTGTGGAAAATAGAGAATGACGGTCGATTCTTATCTGTTTTACATAATGGGCTGTGCGCTATTATAGAGGACGGCATAGTCAAATATGTGGATAAAAACAAAAACTGTGTCTATAGTTGGAAAAGAGCGGGTTATACTCCGTTTGACAGACCTTTTTATATGCCCGCTATAAATGAAAATAATATAATTAACGACAAGATATATGAATGAATCAACGATGCCTGTTGAGGGCAAAGAAACAATCGTGACGAACGGCAAAGAAGAGAAATCGCTCAATTTTATTGAGCAAATCGTAGAGAAAGACCTCGCTGAGGGAGTGAACGGCGGACGTATTCAGACCCGCTTCCCGCCGGAGCCGAACGGTTACCTGCATATAGGTCACGTAAAAGCTATCTGTATGGACTTCGGCATAGCCGAGAAATACAACGGCGTGTGCAACCTCCGTTTCGACGACACCAACCCTGCCAAAGAGGACACCGAGTATGTAGAGACCATCGAACGCGACATAGCTTGGCTCGGCTTCAAATGGGGCAAGATCTTCTATGCTTCGGATTATTTCCAGCAGCTCTACGACCTCGCCATCATGTTCATCAAACAAGGCAAAGCCTATGTGGATGAGCAAACAGCGGAACAGATCGCAGAGCAGAAAGGTACGCCGACCGAACCCGGTGTAGCTTCGCCTTACCGCGACAGACCTATCGAAGAAAACCTTCGTCTCTTTGAGGCTATGCAACGCGGCGAGATAGAGGAGGGCAAGATGGTTCTCCGTGCGAAAATCGACATGGCGAACCCGAACATGCATTTCCGTGATCCGATCATGTACCGCATCATCACCTCGCATCCTCACCACCGCACCGGACGCAAATGGAATGTCTATCCGATGTATGATTTCGCCCACGGACAGAGCGACTATTTCGAAGGAGTAACGCACTCGATCTGTACGCTCGAGTTTGAGGTACATCGTCCTTTGTACGACTATTTCATTGACCAATTCAGCGGTCCGAACTTCTGCGGCCTATCACCTTACGGCCCGGATTATAGACCTAAACAGCGCGAGTTCAACCGCCTTAACATCACTTATACCGTCATGTCCAAACGTAAGATGTTGCAACTCGTCAAGGAAGGTCTGGTAGCCGGATGGGATGATCCGCGAATGCCGACTGTCTGTGGTTTGCGTCGCCGCGGATACACACCGCAAGCGATCCGCACCTTCATGGATAAAATCGGTTATACCAAAGTCGAAGGAATGATTGACCAAGGTCTGCTCGAGCATACCATTCGCGAGGATCTCAAAGAGACCGCACCGCGCGTTTGTGCGATCTTTGATCCGGTCAAACTCGTCATTACCAATTATGAAGGTCCGGGCGAAACGCTTGTAGCAGAGAATATCGACGGACATCCCGAACTTGGTACGCGTGAGATGCAGTTCGGCAAAGAACTGTGGATCGAGCGCGGTGACTTCCTCGAGGAAGCGGACAACAAGTTCTATCGTCTCTCTCCGGGCGGACGCGAAGTGCGACTTAAAGCATCGTATATCATCCAGGCTACCGGCTGCGAAAAAGATGCGAATGGAAATATCACTACCGTCTATGCTACCTACGATCCCGATTCCAAATCAGGCACCGAAGGTGGAAACCGCAAGACCAAAGCGACGATTAACTGGGTAGAGTGCAACTCCGCATTGGAAGCAGAAGCGCGTCTGTACGACCGGCTCTTTGCGTGCGAGAACCCCTCTGCCGAAGAAGGTGATTTCCGCGACCTGCTGAATCCGAATAGTTTGGAGGTGAAGACCATCAAAGT
>JAGCFY010000182.1 GCA_017649845.1 Paludibacteraceae bacterium | reverse complement strand
TCGATATCTTCTTTGGACGCATGCTGGTGAAACACTTTATAGTTCACTACCGCCAGGAATGTAGGTGTATGCACATTATGCAGTTTGCATGCTTGCTCAATGGTCATATCGCCGACACCCATCTCCAGTCCAAAACGGCTGATTATTTGGATCGCATCTTCCTCATGCGCCATTAGATCACAAATTTTATCTGAAGCCTTATACATAGTATTTATGCGAAATTTGGCGCAAAATTACTAAAAAAAAGCGATATAAGCAAGTTCGGAGCGCAAATTTCCCCATTTTTAGGGATATTAATTTGCACAATTCAAAAAAAAGCAGTACTTTTGTGCCCGATTTATGACCATATCATTTACCACATTAGGATGCAAGCTCAATTTTGCGGAAAGTAGCGCTATCGGTAAAGCATTGCTGAGCCGCGGTCATACCAAAGCCAAAGCCGGCGAGGAAGCCGATATATGCATCATTAATACCTGCACGGTGACCGATGCCGCCGATCATAAAGACCGGCAGATGATTCACCGTATCCGGCGGCAGAACCCCAACGCGATACTGATTGTGACAGGATGCTACGCGCAGATAAAACCCGATGAAATCGCACAAATTGAGGGTGTAGACTATGTGCTGGGACAGAATGAGAAATTTATTCTAGCGGAGTTTGTGGATCAATTGGAGTCAAGAGCTACAAACCAAGAACCGAGAATATATACTTCCGCAATCCGTGAGGTGGATGATTTCCACGGAGCATACAGCAAGGATGACCGCACGAGATGTTTCCTCAAGGTACAGGACGGATGCAATTATTTCTGTTCCTATTGCACCATCCCTATCGCACGCGGCAAGAGTCGAAACCCGAGTATCGCTACTATAGTAGCGGAGGCGGAAGAAGCCATCTGCGGCGGGGCGAAAGAGATTATCCTAAGTGGTGTGAACATAGGCGATTTCGGGCGCAGTACAGGCGAGAAATTTATAGACTTGCTGAGGGCGTTGGATAAGATAGGAGTACAGAGTACAGAATACGGAATACAGACTGATTTTCGTATCAGGATCAGTAGTTGTGAGCCGAACTTATTGAGTGATGAGATCATTGATTTTGTAGCCAGCAGCCGTCATTTTGCGCCACATTTTCATATTCCGTTGCAATCCGGCAGTAACACGGTGCTCAAGATCATGGGGCGGCGATACACGCGTGAACTCTTCGCCGAACGCGTGGCACATATCAAACGCGTTATGCCGAATGCGTTTATCGGCGTCGATTGCATGGTAGGTGTACGGGGTGAGACCGCGGAATGCTGGGCAGAATATGTCGATTTCATCGAACATTTACCGGTATCGCAGTTGCATGTCTTCACTTATTCAGAGCGCGCAAACACGCGAATGTTAGAGATGGATTTGGAGGTCGTGCCTCAGAAAGAACGCGAGCGGCGAAGCAAAGAACTACACGCAATCTCAGCCCGTAAGACCGAAACATTCTACCGAGAACATGCAGGAGAAGAGGCTGTTGTCCTATGGGAGTCCGCTAAAAAAAGCGGAATGATGTACGGTTTCACAGAGAATTATATCAAAGTCTCCTGTCTTTACGACAAGGCTAAAGTAAACACGTTTGAGCGCATAACTGTGCCGCTTCCTCATTAGGCAGACACTCCAGCCGATAGACCGGGCATGCCTCCAGCAACCGGGCAATAGACTCATAAATAGCATCCATCGCTTCTGGCAAAATCTTCAGCCCGCTGACAGAACCTAAGATATACGGATACGCTTGCGCCATACGCAGGCGTTCTATTTTGTTTTCGGGCGCCTGAGCTAGTTGAACGAGTGCGCCAACAGGTGCTGAGTCATTGACATAACAGGCCGTTTTTCCACTCCATGGCGAGCCATACACACGTATCTCACCGTCAGGCAGAAGACGCACGACTGGGTTATCATCATTGAGCAATAGCGCATCCGGGAAAGCCTTCAACCATTGCCGGGAATGCGTGCTTTTACCCGTGCCGGAATGACCGAGGAACAAATATCCTTTGCCCTTGCGCACGACCGTAGAAGAATGGAAAAGGAGCGTATTGAGCGCCGTAGTACGGAACGCATAAACCAGCATTGCTGCATTATCCACCGCAAAACGCTCACAGCCCGGCGCCATCGCGACCCGTACCTCGCTCCAATCAGAGGAACAACGGAGAGAACAGATGATCTCGCTATCCTTTGCCATAGAGAGGAGGAAAAGCCATTCTTTCTCCGAACGGTACATTTCAATCCGCGGCATATCGTCATCCGATGTATCGGTATGGACGTGAGCCCATCCTTCCGGCGATACGAGAGGCGATGAGGTAACATGAATTATGAACACCTGAGTTTGACCGAGTTCATCGGTCTGAAAAGGTAGATAATTTGACAGCAGGGGAAAGATTGGATCCTCTGCTTCTATCGCAAAAAAATGGTTTGCTACGCAGTAGTAATTCGTCATAATTAAAATTCGTTTGGTGTCCTGCGGCAAAGGCTGAAGAACGGACAGTAGTTTGGACATTTACCTTCCTCGCATTGCGGAAAATCGGTGGTATTCAACACTTCCGCCACTTTATTCTGTAGTGCCTGAAGAAAATCATCCTTGATATCGCGATAATTAGTTACAGGAACTGAATTAACATCTATGGTGGTCGTAATATCCGTCATTCTGTGACGACAGAAATAGAGATGCGGTTCGATCGGTCGCTTCGACTTATCCCTTACCATGACGGCATGACAATAAGTCATCGTCTGCCGGACATAGTCTTTTGCGGGTGAGGACATAATTTCATCCCATGTTGCCGACATCTTCTCCTCATGGGTTTTGTCATTGTATCCGCCGGACTTGTAATCCACTATACGGAGCGTCTCATGGTCTTTAGGACCGTATAGATCCAGACGGTCAATGGTCCCGCCCAAGTATATTTCGCCATACCCCTCTATCGTCACAGGGAAGAGATAATCTTTCTCCAGTTGATAGATTTGCAGACCTACCTTGGCATCTTCCCTATCCCGCTCCAGTACATTATTAACAAACCCCTTGATCAACACATTATCGGGTGCGTGGAGATCCGCGAGATAATGATCGAATTCATCCGGATGCCTCTCCTGCCATAGTTCGTTCATCTTCTTGTACGCATCTGTCAACGCTTCCTGAATGGCCGTCTCGGAAGTACGGATTGCTTCGATTTCATCGGGCAAAACCTGCACTGCTTTGGTGTTATCGCAATGGAGATAATGCGTATACAAGTACTCCATCGCATGATGAACAAACGAACCCAAGGTAGATGGCGAGAAACGTACTCCCTCCTCTTTCTCCGGACGCATTTTCTCGACATATTGGTGGTAGAACGCGCGAGGACATGTGATATAGGTATTGAGCGCACTGGGTGACAGACGATTCGGATGAGTAGAAGCAAACGTACCGATAGGTGTAAAGGGGTTATTACCAGGCTCCACCACTACACATGCCTCTTGCAACTCTTGACGGGAAACATCAAACTCATCCGAATACAGGATCTGCATGATAAACCGCGACATGCCTCTACTGCCACCTATCGTATCCGGCTGGCCATGCAACAACGTTGTATGACCGGAACGACTCAACAAGCGGAAGAAATTATAGGCATATACCGTAGCACGTTCGTCTGAGGTCTGCATATGATAAGCTTTGCGCAGATAAAAAGGAATAAAACTGGTGTCCGCCTGACGTTGCGGCAGAATACCTTCGTCCACATTAAGTATCAGTAGTTTGTC
The DNA here is from genome assembly GCA_017649845.1 of Paludibacteraceae bacterium. Classification (GTDB taxonomy): domain Bacteria; phylum Bacteroidota; class Bacteroidia; order Bacteroidales; family Paludibacteraceae; genus Colicola. The sequence continues at coordinate 10,015 of JAGCFY010000182.1, read as the reverse complement.
GAAATCCAAGAGTCGGGTCTCGAGCACTCCCATCACCTGAATATCCGTAACCGGTTCGCCGTGGAAAGGTAAGGTCACGCTCTCCATCATCCGGCGAATCAGGAGTCGCAGCAACTGAAGAGTAAACGGTATATCATCCAGTCCCTGCGCAACAATCTGTCGCAATTGGTTTAAAATCTTACGGGTCTGATACTCCGATTCCAAAATCAACAGTTCTTGCCAGGATAGCGGTTCTTCGGGCTTTTCGATTGGTTTGGTTTCTTCCGGTTTTTCAGGAATAAGGGAAGTTAATAAATGATCGATGAAATCGGGCGAAATGAGGTCTTCCGCCTGTCCGTGACGCGGGTCATAGAGCCATTTCATCACTTGCGCATAGATAGCTGTGTTACGCAGTGGAAAACCTTTGGTGATATTCACCGGTTCGGGTTCACTCTGTCCCGGCAACGTGATAGCCGGTAAGGTATATATTACAGGTTCCAGCATCGTCTCGTCGCAAATGACGACTCCAACTTTCTGTCCTTTCTCAGTATAGTTTTCCTGCAACCATCGGTGGACATATTGCGCCTGCGCTTCCTTAGAGACGCAGGAGATCACCATGACCGGTTTCGGCCACTCCGTCTGGATGCTGTTTTCGGGATTTTGAGAACCTAAGATACTGCTGTTAAGTTGCGTAAAAGAGAAGGCTTTCTCGTTCGTCCGGAAATTCGGCACGTAATCCCAATAAAATTGTGCCTGGCCTGCCTCGCGCAACAACGCCATCAGTTCGCGCTCCACCGGTAGCATATAATTGAAACCGACAAAGATAAATGTTCGTCCCTCTATCTGCGACTGGATATACTCACTCTCCCATTGTTCTATCACGGCGCGCTGGCGCATTCCGGGGTATCCCTTCTGCTCCGCTACCATCTGATCATGCAAAGCGCAATAGATAGTATATATCTTGCGCCAAAGTATCTCGTACTGCGCGCGAAGCGAATCTTTTTCTCCGTTTCGGGTAGTGTCCATACCGATGAGTGCGCGCAGACGCTCCTCTACCTCGGGATCTAATTGCCACTGACCTAACTCATGCGCCGCTATCGCGTTATCAAAGAAATCAGGTACCTCCTCCGCATGCATCGATGCATCCACATTGGTGAAATCCGCCAACATCTGCCTGCCCCAACGATAGAACTGGTCCAGGGTAAGCGACGTATCGTCGCCTAAAGAACGGAAGATATGATACAACCTAAGGACAGTGAACAACTCATCCTCGGGATAAAGAGGACTGAGAGAGTCTTGCAATTGAGTAAGGGTCTGCACTCTCGGTGCCCAGACAGCTTGCGCGTTCTGTTTATGCTGCAATCGTAGCAATTCATCTTTAAGCACCAATCCCGCACGGTGAGACGGCAGTACAAAAGTAGTACGGCCTAACTGCTTCCAATCCATCTGATCAATGATGGATTGCGCTGTTTGACGTATGAAACTATTCTCCATGTACCTCTATCAATTGTTTGTCTTGCCTCTTGCGCGCGAACCACAGATAGCCCTTGACAGGCGAATAACCCATATGCGTCAAAGCTTTCATATAATCACGCACTTGCTGGATATATTTATCATCCCATTGACCGAATTTATAATCCAGCACAATGGCTTCTTTGGTCTCAGGATTAATCATCACGCGGTCCGGCCGCAGCTCGCGTCGGTCAATATAAATTGCCTCCTCGAGTCTCAGTTCATACGGTGCAGTGAACCAGGGACGCATCGTCGGATTACCTTCCCAGGCTGCTGAAATCAAAGATTTTAGTTTTTCCCTTTGCTCCGGATCGCGTATCTCTCCGCGGCTCTCAAACTCATCGAGAACGCTCTCCAGTTGGTCCGCTTTCTGGATATGTGCAAAGATCTCATGACATAGCGTACCTTCATCCATACGGGCCATTCGTCGATAAGCTTCATCGCCGTATTCTGTGTATAACGATCCTTCCTGCGACTGAACGAAACGCACTTGATTGCTGTTAGCCCATAACTCCGCCTGCACCGCCTGCAAAGGCTTTTTATCTGCCTTCGGTTGCGCTATAACCGGAGTACCTACTATCAATTCGTCGCCATAGCATGCCCGCAGATATGAGCCGACATGATTGCATGTACCGTTGGGCGCCGATTTGGAAACCGAATATGTGGTATAAACGAATAAATTATCCTCCGCACGCGTTAGAGCTACATACAGCATGTTCAGATTATCGATACGGAGATTTTGCTGCTCTTCGTTATAGGCCGGAGCATAAACGGAGTTCTCCATCTCCGGGCCATATTGGATAGGCACAAAGTCTTCTTTCCCCACCTCACTCTTCACTGCTGCCGGACACCAAACTTTCGGTTTATGACGTCCGTCCTCTTTCTCCCAGTTCACGAAGGGAACAAAAAGTGTCTGCGACTGCAAACCCTTGGAAGCATGGATAGTGAGGATCCGGATCGCATTGGACGAGGCCATAGGGATAGGTTTAGCATGCATCACTTCGTCCCAATACAGCAAGAACTGCTCCACATCGCTGCCATAGTTACCTACGTATTCCCGCGTACGATCCAGCAAAGTATTGAGATATGCCGTCTCTGTAGCGTGATATTTGCCTTCGGCATCGGTTAAGAGCACACGCATCAGTTCACAAACGGCTTCGTATAACGGCGTATTCGGTTTGACAGAGTCATCAATCTGCCCGATGACATCGGGCTTTTCTGCATATAACTCCAGATAACGTTTGGCCACTATATCGCGGCAGAACTTATACCGCAGAGCCATGATCACGAGCCGCACATCACCCGAAGCCTCCAGCAAGAAACTATCCGCGGAGACAATACCGGTCTGCGTCAATAGCGGGTACTGCGCAGGATCCAATCGGTCCTTAATAGCCGTGACTAAGGAAGCTTCAGATTTATACCGCACCAGGATCATTATGTCCGATGGAATCGTACCTTTTTGCAGCAACTCCTCCATCTGGTCGAACATCGCTATAGCCAGTTCTTCGTTCTTGGCATTGACAAAAGCCTTGTATTGAATATATCCTCCGGGTTTCTTATCGGCCTGATAGAAATCAGACAATTTGGCAGGATCATATTCCTCGCCGTAGATACTATCCATCAGGGTCTCTCCACGAACACGGATAATATGATCGAAGAGCGAAAGGTTAAACCGCACTATCTCTTCCCTACTCCGGTAATTACGGGTTAACGAGGTGAAACGCGAATTGAGACGCTCGTATGAGAGTGTGTCTGACTTAGGATGAACCAGAGCCTCCATAATATGCCAGTCGCCATTACGCCAGCGATAAATCGACTGTTTGATATCACCTACGATAAGCAGTGTGTTCCCTTCGCTTGCCAGCACATCCCGCAACAACTGCTCAATCACATTCCATTGCAGTCGGCTGGTATCTTGAAACTCATCTATTAGTACATGACGGAAACGGATACCGGCTTTCTCCAGAATAAAATCCGCATCCCCAGTGCACAAAGCCTGACTCAGAGTACTGGCCGTACGGGCTAAAAGAGCACTGTTGGCTTCTGTTAAAAGACGCTGTATAATTGCCTTCAAAGACGCCATCAGCTCCATCTCACGGCTAAAACGGATCGTAAGAAAAAGCGTGTTATAATCCCGCGCCAGAGGCGCTGCCATCGCCGTGGCTTGTACCATCTCCGGTACTTTATTATCGCGTTCACCAACCCCTCGAAAACGATCCTTGCCGCCTATCTTCTCCGGATGCTCTACCGACATCATCAGCCGCCTGTAGGCAGCACTCACATTACGGCTATAATCCGACGGATTGCAGGATTTCAGCAACGCTCGCAGTTCAGCTACTCTTTCGTCTTTCGCCCATTGTTCCTCTATCGCGCGACGACGGCTGGCAATCGCGGGTGCACGGAAAAGTATCTCACCCCGCGCGTCCAGAATCTGGACCGATTCATTATACAGTTCCTCCGCCAGCATACAAAGACTCTTATGCACATCGCCGTACGACTCTTGATCTAATGCCAGCTGCATATAATCCTCCAAGATCACGCGGTCTTCATCTGTCATCTCTGTGCTTAACAGGCGATCTACAGCCGTCCGGATGACATGCTTGACATCCAGTTCCGTCGTCGAAGAAACCGACGAACCTACTACACCAGCCAAGCCGCCTAATAGAGTCTGCAAGAAAGAATCAATGGTCTGAATCTGGACATTATCATAATCCAGCAACATCTGTCTAAAACAATCCCCTGCCCGTTGACGCAGTTGTGCTTCGTTTTGCCATGGAGAAGAGCCTGGCATGAAACGCATGGCATACTTCAGAAAATCATCAGCTCCGCCTTCCGCTATATCATGCAAAAACCCAAGAATACGTTCGCTCATCTCGGCCGTAGCCTTATTGGTAAAAGTAATAGCCAGAATAGAACGATAGTCCACTCCGGAAAGTAGCAGCCCCACATAATATGCCGCTAACGTATAGGTCTTCCCCGTTCCCGCAGACGCCCGACATAGCGTCACAGGACGATACATATCTATCAACTGATCCATAAACTGAGCGCAAAAATAGCAAAAAAAAATCACATACACAAGTTTTTTCTATAAAAGTTAACAAAAATTTGCGTATATCTAAAAAAAGTAGTACCTTTGTAGCGAATTTGAACAATTGTCCGAGAAGATGAAGATTGCTTTTACTACCGAACTGCCGCAAGAAGGATTTCGTCGCCTCGTCCAGCGAGGATTGACCGACTGGGCCTTGGTATACGGTGACAATAGCACATGGCAGGACGCGGAGATATTAGTAGCTACCTTTGATTACCGCGTTCCGCGGGAGATGATAGAAGCGATGCCTCAGTTGAAGTTAATCGCAAATTTCGGAGCAGGATTCAACAACATCGATCTGGAAACCTGCCGTGAGCGGGGCATACGCGTGACGAACACACCGCAACCGGTGATAGAGCCTACGGCGGAACTGGCTTTTGCACTGATGATCGACATCGCACGTAGAGTAAGCGAATTTGACCGGCTTGTACGGGCAGAGGAAGCACAGTTCGGCGTTATGCGGAATCTGAGTCATTCATTATACGGCAAGACCATAGGTATTATCGGTATGGGTAGGATCGGTCAAGCCCTGGCGAGACGTGCAAAAGCCGCCGGGATGAGGATTCTCTATCATAATCGGCATCAATTACCCGATGAGATCGAGCAAAAATACGAAGCGCAATACATGGATTTTCAGACGCTGCTGCAGGACAGCGATTTCGTTTCTTTGAATCTGCCTTATACCCCCGAGGTGCACCATCTGATCGGTAAACCGGAGTTAGGCATGATGAAACGCTCGGCATACCTTATCAATACTGCGCGCGGTGCGCATATAGACGAAGCAGCATTGACAGAAGCGCTCCAAAGCGGTATTATAGCCGGAGCTGCCATGGATGTATATGAGTATGAACCTGCGGTTTCATCGGCACTTTTAACGCTTCCCAACGTCGTGCTTTCCCCTCATACCGGCACCGGTACATGGGAAGGACGGATCGCCATGTGCGAGAACGTGACGGACAATATTCTGGCTTATTTGGATAATAATATTAACTTAATGAATATCGTATTATGAAAAAAGTAATTGCATTGGCAGCTGCTGTTGCTATGTTGGCAGGCTGCGGATTTTTGAAAAACAGTACAAGTAGTAACACCGCTGCACAACCTACCGCTACAGCACAGACTGCACAGACAGGTAACACAGCAGTAAGCGCAGGTCAAGGTGTCGGGAACGCGTTATTGGCACTTTACAACCAATACAAAGCAGACGGCAACAAGTACGACTACAAAAACATGCAGAACGTGCTGAATACCGTAACGCTGCTCGCTAACTGCGAGGGTCTGAAGGACAACTACAAAGACAAGAGTTATCTCAAGGAGTTCGGTAAAGGTATGGTTGCTTCATCACTCGGCCTGGTAACGCAAAACAACGTAGAGACCGTAACGAACAGTTTGGTAGATATGGTAAAGAACAGCGAAGCGGTACAAAGCGCTAAAACGCAGACTTCCACAGCCGTTCAGAATGCCAGCACTACAGCAGCCGGCTATGCCGACACTGCTGCTTCATATGCCAATACCGCCGCACAATATGCAGGTGCATTAAGCACATTATTAGGCGCTTTTAGCGGTAAATAATATGGATATAGTAGCACGTTTTCTTAAATACGTGTCGTTCTGCACGACGAGCGACGAAAACACCGGTATGACTCCATCCACCCCCGGGCAGATGGAGTTTGCACGGTACTTGGCGCAGGAATTAAAAGAGATCGGTTTAACCGAAGTTTCTCTCGATGAGAACGGGTATATTATGGCATCACTGCCTGCTAACGGCGGCAATGCACCCGTAATCGGTTTTATTGCACATATGGATACTTCGCCCGACGCAAGCGGCAAGCATGTGAAGGCTTCGATAGTGAAAGCCGAAGAGCGCGATTATATCGACCCTCGCTATACGGGGCAGGACGTGATCGTGACCGATACCACGACTCTCCTTGGTGCAGACGATAAAGCCGGTATCGCGGAGATAGTGACCGCCATGGAATATCTCATCCAACACCCGGAGATCAAGCACGGCAAGATCCGTATTGGTTTTACTCCGGACGAAGAAATCGGCTGCGGAGCAGACCATTTTGATGTCCAGAAATTCAGTGCCGACTTTGCTTATACCATGGATGGAGGGACTATCGGGGAACTGGAGTTTGAGAACTTCAACGCCGCGGCATGTAAGATTCATGTGCACGGGGTAAATGTTCATCCGGGTACTGCGTACCACAAGATGGTTAATTCCATGCGTATCGCGTATCAGTTAGCTGTAATGCTGCCTCGTTGGGAGACACCCGAGCATACGCAAGGATACGAGGGCTTTTACCACCTCGTAGGCATGAACGGAACGGTCGAAGAGACCACACTCAGTTATATCATTCGCGATCATGACCGCGTGCGGTTTGAGAGCCGCAAACGCGAGATAGAGCATCTCGTGCGGAAGGTAAACCGTGAATTTGGAGAAGGTACGGTAGAGATCGAGATGCGCGACCAGTATTATAACATGCGAGAGAAAATAGAACCCGTCATGCATATCATCGACCTCGCAAAAAGTGCGATGGAATCGGCAGGAATCACCCCTGTCATCAAACCTATCCGCGGAGGCACAGACGGAGCAAGGTTGAGTTTTGAAGGCTTGCCATGCCCTAATATCTTCGCCGGCGGCGAGAATTTCCATAGCCGCTATGAATATCTCCCTATTCCATCGATGAAAAAAGCCATGGAAGTGATTTTGCAAATTGTGCAAAAGGTTTGAACATTCAAGGTTTACAGAAAACAGACAAAAATTTTGAGATATGTTAAAAACAACTCCGTTTACAGACATCCACATTGCGTTAGGCGCAAAGATGGCTGAGTTTGCAGGCTTTAATATGCCTATTCAGTACCCCACGGGTATTAATCAGGAACACATGATTGTACGTGAAGGCGTAGGCGTCTTCGACGTAAGCCACATGGGTGAATTCTGGGTAAAAGGCGAAAAAGCCTTGGATTTCCTGCAGTATATCACAACTAATGATCTCTCTATCATTGCAGCCGGGAAGGCGCAGTACACTTGTATGCCGAACGGCGAAGGCGGCATCGTAGATGATTTGATCATCTATAAATATTCTACTACCAAGTATTTGATGGTAGTAAATGCCGGAAACATTGATAAAGACTGGGCATGGGTTAACAAAATCAAAGACGAACATCCAGAGTGGAAAGGGCTTTCTCTCGAGAACGCTTCTGCGCGTTATGGTCAGTTAGCGGTACAGGGTCCCAAAGCAACCGAGATGTTGCAGTTGCTTACGGATGCAGATCTCAAATCGATTGATTATTATGCCTTCCGCGAGTGGAGTTTTGCAGGAGTACCTGGTGTTATCCTATCCAACACCGGCTATACCGGTGCCGGAGGTTTCGAACTCTATTTCCCTGCCGAATATGGCAAACAGATATGGAATGCACTCTTCGAGGTAGGCAAGCCGTTCGGTTTGGCTCCTATCGGTTTGGGTGCACGTGACAGCTTGCGTCTGGAGAAATGGTATTGCCTCTACGGCCATGATATCGATGATACCACTTCTCCACTTGAAGCCGGATTAGGATGGATTACCAAACTGGATGCCAAGGATTTTATCGATCGCGATTTTCTCAAAGCGCAAAAGGCAGAAGGTGTTAAACGCAAACTGGTGCATTTCGAATGTCTGGAGCGCGCTATCCCGCGTAACGGCTATGAGATCTGCGACGAAGCCGGTAATACGATAGGTCATGTAACCTCCGGTATTATGTTGCCGAACACCAAAGTAGGTATTGGCATGGGGTATATCCAGACGCCATTCGCTAAAAAAGAGAATATTATCTATATCAAGATTCGCGAAAAACTACAACCCGCTAAAATCGTATGAGTAAACGCGTAGCGCTCGTCCTCGGTTCCGGCGGAGCACGAGGATTGGCGCACATAGGGGCTATTGAAGCTCTGGAGGACCGCGGCTATATGATATCGTCAATAGCCGGTTGCTCTATGGGTTCTATCATTGCAGGTATGTATGCTGCCGGCCAACTCAAAGAAGCCAAGGCTTGGTTTTTGAGCGTTGACAAGCAGCTTATCCTGCGTATGATGGATATCAATCTGCTCAGTAATAACTCACTCGTCAAAGGCGAGAGAATCATCAAAGAGCTTGAGAAAGTAGTGCCTGACCGGCCTATTGAGGACCTCAATATTCCCTGTACGATTATAGCATCAGACATGATGAGTACGGAAGAGGTCATCTTCCGGTCCGGCAGTCTTTTCGAGGCAGTACGGGCTTCGATCTCTATTCCTCTGTTCTTCAAACCCGTACAGATCGGCTCACAGTTGCTGATCGACGGAGGAATACTCAATCCCCTCCCCTTGCATGCGGTAGAACGGCAGGAAGGCGACCTGCTCGTAGCGATGGATATAAGCGGGAAAGACAGTATGCCTGTAGAGATGGAGATGCCGGAGCCGATTGATGTGGACAGACGTATCGCGGCTATTGAAGCCAAGGGATTCGATGTACCAGACGGATTAGAGAAACAACTGCGGCAGTTAGGACAAAAAGTAGATGCAATCCGCCAGCGTCGCGCAGCGGATTTAGGGCGCAACATCAATTTCTTCGGTCTGCTTGACCGCATGAGTGACATGCAGATCCAGCAGAATACCTTGTTAGCCTTGCGTCTGACCCCTCCGGACATACATGCAGTAATGCGTCAGTACGCCTATAACACCTTCGATTTCGATAAAGCGGAGCAAATCATTGCCGACGGATACCAACTCATGAGTACCGCATTAGATGAATATGAACGCGCGCACGCATGAAAGACCGACGCGAATATATTATCCATAAGGCGATGGAACTCTATGCCCTAAGGGGCTACCAAAATGTTAGCATTACGGACCTGCAGTTCGCGCTCGATATGGGCAGAGGTACACTTTATTATTATTTCAAAGACCAGGACGAACTCTTCCAGACATGCATGGAGAAATTCTTCTTCTCCGAGAAACAGCGTGCGCTCAATGCTATCCCCGAGGACAGCGGTATTGACGCCATGATAGAGGGTTTCTGGAAATATTTCGTCTCGTTGCAGGAAGCACTCGTCTCTTTTGACAACAGGTCTATCAACGTTAGTAATTTCAACGACCTGATGTTCACGGCTCATAACAAGTTCCCTGCCCTGCACCGCCGTGCACAGCGGTTGGCGCTCAAGGAACTTGAGTTATGGCGCAAAGCAATCTATCATGACCAGAGAGCCGGACTCATACGACGTGATATCGACCGCGAACAGATAGCACTCATGTTCACGCATATCAAAAACAGTTACGACGCAGGTCTCGGAAACACTGAAATGGATTTCTCGTTATTAAGAAAAACCTATGAAGAATTACATAAATTGATAAAAATTTAATTTTTTTATCTTTTTCGAACAATTGTTCAGAATTATTGCTGTACCTTTGCAGCAGAT
>JAGCFY010000023.1 GCA_017649845.1 Paludibacteraceae bacterium | reverse complement strand
GTCTGCCAATACTTCCGCCATCTTGCTCTCCACGAGACGCAGCGAGCAGCCGGAAGCAAACTTACAATGACCGGCTTTGATAAGATCCACTACGGAATCTTGCACTACCTCAGAATACATCTCAAACGGCGGAATATGCGGATTCTTGCCTAATTCACCGAGTACGGCGTTAGCTACGTTTCCTACTCCGCTCTGAATAGGCAGGAAAGAAGCAGGAATACGTCCTTCGCGCAACTCTTTCTCGAGGAATAGAGCTACGTTCTCGCCTATCTTAGCCGTTGTAGCATCAACCGGCGTGAAAGCAGGAATCTCATTCGGTCTGTTGGTTTTTACCACTGCCGCTATCTTCGCAGGATCTACTTTGATATGATCCGAGCCGCAGCGGTCAGAAGGTTTGTAGATAGGTATCTCTTTGCGGTAAGGCGGATCAAGCGGTTCATAGAGATCGTGCATTCCGCGCATCGAAGCGGGGAACATCTCGTTCAGTTCAACGATGATCTTATCCGCCATACGGCAGATAGTAGGCATAATACCTACTCCGGCAGCCGGTACGATGGTACCATCCTCACCTACATACGACGCTTCGATAATAGCCCATTGAGGTTTCGGAAGAAAACCATAACGCAGATCCTGTGCCATGTGGCTCAGGTGCATATCGAAATAGTGTGTCCCCTCTGCGTTGATTTCATCACGCATGGATTTGTTCGACTGGTACGGCGTACGGAATTCCACGGCATGCGCACGTGCCAAAGCACCATCACAACTGTCACCCATCGAAGCACCTGTCTCCAGACCTACACGGAACGGTTTACCTTCTGCATGCAAACGCTCCGCGCGTTGCGCCAAGGCAAAAGGAACAGCCTTAGGCACACCGGTGGCTGTAAAACCACCCATGCCTAAGACGTCGCCATGTTGTATCAATTCGGCCGCTTCTTCAGCGGTCATAAACGGAAGTGCCATAATTACTCTGCTTTTCCGTCAGAACCAAGAACGTTGATGATCTTGTGTTTGTAGAGTTCCTCCATCAAATCACGTGCTGGACCGCAGTACTTACGCGGATCGAACTCACCCGGTTTCTCAGCAAATACTTTACGAACAGCAGCAGTGAAAGCAAGACGGCTGTCGGAGTCGATATTGATCTTGCAAACAGCAGACTTGGCAGCCTTGCGGAGTTGCTCCTCAGGAATACCTACTGCGTCAGGCAGTTTGCCGCCATACTGGTTGATCATATCCACATACTCCTGCGGAACGGAAGACGAGCCGTGGAGAACAATCGGGAATCCCGGAAGCTGCTCCATGATAGCGTCGAGTACATCGAATGCCAATGGAGGAGGAACGAGTTTACCGGTCTTCGGGTCGCGGGTACATTGCTCCGGAGTGAACTTGTATGCTCCGTGGCTGGTACCAATCGAGATAGCCAAGCTGTCGCAACCTGTGCGGGTAGCAAAATCAACTACCTCTTCCGGTTTGGTGTAGTGGCTGACAGCGGACGAAACCTCATCCTCAACACCTGCGAGTACGCCAAGCTCAGCTTCAACGGTTACATCATACTGATGTGCATAATCAACAACTTTCTTGGTCAGAGCGATGTTTTCCTCATACGGAAGCGAAGAAGCATCGATCATCACACTGGAGAAACCGAAATCCACACAGGATTTGCAGAGTTCGAAGCTGTCACCGTGGTCGAGGTGCAAGCAGATCTGCGGATGCTCCCAACCTAATTCTTTAGCATACTCAACAGCTCCCTGAGCCATGTAGCGGAGAAGGGTTTGGTTAGCGTAGTTACGCGCACCTTTCGATACTTGGAGAATAACCGGGCTTTTTGTTTCAGCCGAAGCTTTGATAATAGCCTGGAGTTGCTCCATGTTGTTGAAGTTAAATGCAGGGATAGCATAGCCTCCCTTGATTGCCTTTGCAAACATCTCACGGGTGTTGACAAGGCCTAATTCTTTGTAAGATACCATGATAAAAAAATTATTTGTAATTTGTATGTTATTAGTTATTTGAATTTCGATGCGTGGTGTCCTCTTATAAGCACATGATGATTAGCAATCGGGTCAGTCAGGAAATACTCACTCACATCCGGTGTCGCTTTTACCCACACTTGCGTGCGGCAGAGATTCTGCTCGTATTGGCAACGCTCCAAAGTCACATCCACCGCTAACATCCGTTGCATATCGTTGCTCAGTTTGACGAGCGTATAGTCTCCTGTTGGCAGATCGCCATGGATAGCCACGCCAATACCCGATTCAAAATGGGTGGTATACTCATGTTTCTCCGTCATGCCGAGCGGTAATGTGCAATGCGCAAAGAGCATCTCTCCATCCGCTTTGATTCGCGCCGGATTCACCTGGAAACATAACTCTCCCGTTAATCTCTTGCATACCATCATGGTCAGCAAGGTAGGGATATCTCCTTCGCAGGCTGCCGGAATACCTTCGTCATTCAGCTTTGAGAGAGCGATACATCCGGTGTTTTTAACCGTTGTTAACAAGTCAAAGCATCGCAGTGTTACTCCTTGGAGGTTATATTTTGCAACAATCTCTTTGAGTCGTTGATAGACAGCCTCAGCGCCTTTCATACCCGGATCCACTTCTCCCAACGAAATCATTTCCTCTATAGGGATATCGACCAATTCGCAGTTCATCCGCTGCAGAACCTGTTGGTAGTCCACAGCAGACGAGATCAGCCAATCAGACGGAAATCCGACCACGCCCAGCCGCAGCGGTCTCTCGCTTTTCAGCAGTTTGTCCGACGGACGGACACAGACAGCAGGCGAGTTGTCCAACAACTCTGTATCCTCCGCATTCATCATCACTTTGCCCGTGCCGTTGTGTTGACGGATATAACTCAATATCTCCAGAGAAGCCGCCAACGAATTACTATGTCCGCTCACCATCAGATACACCGGTTTTTCCAGATCGATGAGTCCTTCTTGAACCAATTGCACGAATTTTCCCTCCGTACCGCCAGTCAGGACCGCCACTACCTGGTGTGTATTCAGAAACGCTTCGGGCAATTCAAACGGCACCTTCAGCGCTTCGCGATGCATCTCTGATGACAATATATGCAAAATCATTCTCTCCAGAATTTAGCAGCGTGGTGCCCTTTGATCAGCACATGGTGATCAGAGATCGGTGAGGTTAGCAGATACTGGCTGACGATCGGCGTCGATTGTAACCATATCTGCGTGCGGCAGAGATTCTTCTCGTATTGGCAGCGTGTCACCTGGACGTTAACCGCCAGAAGGCGCTTCATGTCGTTGCTCAGTTTGACGAGCGTGTAGTCGCCCGGTTCTACTTCGCCATGTATAGCTACGCCGATGCCGGACTCGAAATGGGTGGTGTACTCGTGCTTCTTGGTCATCTTCAGCGCGATAGTACATTTCGCCAGCAGGATCTGTCCGTCCGGGTTAATGCGGACAGGGTTTCCCATCCATGCCGGTTCTCCTGTCAGTTTCTTACAAGCCATCATCGTCAGTAATACCGGGATGTCGCTCTCGCAACCGGCAGGAATACCTTCGTCGTTGAGTTTGCTAACCGCAATACAACCGGTGTTCTTCACGGTTGCGAACAGGTCGAAACACCGGACGGTGATGCCGTCCAATTTATGCTTTGCAATAATCTCTTTGAGGCGCACGTAGATGGCCTCGGCACCTTTCATGCCCGGATCCACTTCTCCGAGCGAAGAGAGTTCTTCGAACGGGATGTCGATCAACTCGCAGTTCATTTTAGCGAGCACATCTTTGTAGTCCACATTGGAAGCAATCAGCCAATCGGAAGACTTGCCCACAACACCCAGACGCAGTGTTTTCTCATTCTTGAGCACTTTCTCCAGCGGTGCGCGCGTTAACGAAGCCGTTTCCGTTTCATCAACAAAGACCGTATCTTTGGCATGCTGCATGATTTTGGCGATGCCGTTACGCTGACGGATAAAACTCAATATTTCCAGCGCAGCAGGCAGCGAGTTGCTAAAACCGCTGACCATCAGATAAATAGGACGCTTAAGGTCAATCTTTTTCTCAACGATAAGATCAACAAACATTGCCTCAGTACCACCGGATAAAACGGCTACTACTTGGTTTTCTTCTGCAAAAGAATCCGACACCTTGAACGGCATTGTGTCTTTTGCCTCCGTGTGGAGTTTCGAACAAAGAACGTGTAACATGGGTGTAATATTTTTATAGGGTTATTATGTGCATAGTTTCCAAATTCGCTGCAAAGGTACAACAAAAATTGCAAATATGCAAGATTTTAATAAAAAATTATTAAAATAATCGTTCTAAAAAAGCGAGACAAGATTTTTTTTGGTATTTTTTTGCCTTTGAAACGGAAAAAATGATATTTTTCACAAGCCTAAATACATGCCGTAATATATTGTATATGTGTTAGTTATATGCTTTGATTTTGTAACAAAGTCTAGGATTTCCCTACAACCCACTAATGACGTACCCTTTTGGTGTTCTGATTTTCCCTTAAAATCATACATTAAAGTACACGTTTTTGCAGAAACCAAAGACGTGTTCTGCCCGCAAATGCAATGCAGGTGTAAGGTGCAGGAAATTTAGAAAATATGAAAATTTAGGGCGTTTTTCGGGCGTTGGAAAAGTGGTGTTTTATAACAAAACCGCCACTAACGCTGCTATTTGCTCAAGAAAATATTGGTCGATGGAATCGAAGGAATTGAAATCCCTGCTGTCTATATCCAATACGGCAACAACATTATTGCTGCGCATGACAGGAACCACAATCTCGCTGTTGGAAGCAGAGGAACAAGCTATATGTCCGGGAAACTGATGCACATCCGGTACGATTATTGTCTTTTTTTGCTGCCAAGCAGCGCCACACACTCCTTTTCCGAAAGGAATCCGCGTACAGGCTATCGGTCCTTGAAAAGGACCAAGTACCAGTTCCTGCCCTTCCACTCGATAAAAACCGGTCCACCAGAAACCGAAAGTATCATGCAAAACCGCTGCAATATTCGCCATATTGGCAATAAGATCTTTCTCGCCCGAAACGAGCGATTCTATCTGCGGTAAAAGAGAAATATATTGCTCTTCTTTAGTCATTTTTCTCTACGCGGAAAGTATAGTATTTCTGGCCGAGATAACTGATGGCGACCGTAATAAGCGTGATAAGCATCTTAGACGGCGTAGGATACCAGGAGAAAATCTCTACACACAGTTTGAGACCGAAATAGTTGACGGCAAGGTTAATTGCCACAATGAAAATATAGCGCGATAATTGCCTCCACCCGTTCAGCTGCGAAGCCGTAAAAGTTACGTATTTCTGCAGCCAGAAGCCGGTTAGCAGAGTAATCGGGAAAACAATACAGAGTGTGGCAATATGAGGAGTAAGGCAAAGGTTAGTGGTAAAAGGTGAAAAGTTAATATATATCAGATCATGCCCTATAACAAAGTTATAAATCAGGAAATAGAGCACCCAGTCAAGCAGCATATTTCCTCCTCCACATGCAGCATACCGGAATAACTGCTCCGACATTAGTTTTCGAAACGGCGGATAGAAAAAATCTATTATCTTTGTAATTATTTGCGCCAAACGGTTCATATCGGGCACAAAAGTACTGCTTTTTTGCCAAATATGCAAATTATTTTGCTAAAATTACACACAAAAACACGATTTTATTTGCGTATATAAAAAAAAAATACTACTTTTGCAGCCGCAAAAGGTAAGTGCCTTTTCGAATTAGTAACTAAAAGTAACAATTTATGGACGATTATCACACGAACAAT
The DNA here is from genome assembly GCA_017649845.1 of Paludibacteraceae bacterium. GTDB lineage: Bacteria > Bacteroidota > Bacteroidia > Bacteroidales > Paludibacteraceae > Colicola. The sequence goes on along the minus strand of JAGCFY010000023.1, from coordinate 9,785 downwards.
GCAACAAGTACATGCCAAGAAATTTCTGGGGCAGCACTTTTTGACGGACTTGACAGTCGCCCGGAAAATTGCTGAAACCATTCCATCAGGCCGAACCATCGAAATCGGTCCTGGTATGGGTGTGCTAACCCAATATCTCCTTAAAAATCCTAACATTCAACTTACGGCTATCGAGATTGACCGTGAGAGTGTTGCATATCTGAAAGAGTGGTATCCGGAGCTTCATCTGATAGAAGGAGATTTTCTTAAATTTGATTTGAATATTATTTATCCCGAAGGCGAATTTAATGTCATCGGGAACTATCCGTATAACATAAGCAGCCAGATTTTTTTTAAAGTACTGGATTACAAAGACCGTATTCCTTTATGCTCTGGTATGATCCAGAAAGAAGTGGCTGAACGGCTTGCATCAAAACCGGGTAAGAAGGCGTACGGCATTCTATCTGTGCTGCTGCAGGCATATTATGATATAGAATATCTGTTTAGTGTAGATGAACACGTATTCAATCCTCCTCCAAAAGTAAAATCGGCTGTTATCCGCATGACACGTAACAAGCGACGATGTTTGGGGTGTGACGAAGTGCTCTTCAAGACAGTTGTAAAAACGGCTTTTAACCAGCGACGAAAACAGATGCGCAATTCTCTTCAACAGCTGGTAGGAAAGGGAAATCCCATCCTGGAAGAGAAAATTTTTACAATGCGCCCGGAACAGCTGAGTATAGAAGAATTTATTGAATTAACACAATTAGTCGAAAGACAAAAGAAGAAAGAAAAAAGCCATGAGTGAAATCAAGATATTCTATAAAGATAAGGAGAAGATAAAAGTTGCACGTTCTATCTCCGCGCTCCGTGAGTTGGATAAAAAGGATATTATCTGGATCGATCTACTCGATGTATCCGATAAAACGGAGGATACACTGGAAGGATTCCTTAAAATTGATATTCAGGAAGATGAAGAAATGGAAGAGATCGAGTTCTCAAGCCGTTATATTCAAACGGATGATTCAATAGTAGCGAACTCTAACTTCCTAAAGTCTGATTTTGAGACAGAGCCTGTAAACTTTATCCTCAAGAATTCTATTCTTGTGTCAATTCGCGACAATGAACTGGATACATTTAACGAGACATTCAAGAAACTATTCGTTAACACGCGTAATTTTCCTACTGGATATCATGTGTTGGTAGCGCTGTTTGAAACACGAGTAGAAAAGGATGCCGATTTGATTGAGGATACGACTGATTTGATTACTGCACTCTCCCAACAGATCAATGCAGAGAGTGATCACGTAGATGAAGATTTGCTGGTACAAATCAAGGACTTACAAGAAAAAGTGACTATTATCCGTCAAAATATAATGGATAAACAGCGAGTTATTTCCAACTTCCTGAAATGCGATTTCTTCCCTGAAGAACTATATCCGCGTTTAACGATGATTATCAAGGACATCAATTCGCTTTTCGATTATACGAGATTCGGTTTTGATCGTTTGGACTACCTCCAGGATACTTTCCTCGGTTTGGTAAACATCGAACAGAATAAAATAATTAAGATATTTACAGTCATTAATATTATCTTCCTTCCTCCTACCTTAATCGGCAGTTTGTATGGAATGAACTTTGATTTTATGCCTGAGTTGCATTGGCAATTAGGATATGTATGGGCATTAGGATTGATGGTAATGTCAGTAGTACTTATATTATTGATTTTCAAGTTAAAAAAGTGGTTATAAACAAATTGTTTACATATCTTTCGTTTCACATTTTATAACCTGTTCCACATTGCATTTTTCAAAAATAATAACTACTGTCTATACCTTAATTTTAATTATAAAAGGCATAAAACAAAGTATTTAAAAAAGTTATTAACAATTTCAACAGCATATTATATTCATGGAATTTAAAAATCAAGAATATATTGATAAAATAAAGCAATTATCGAAGGAGAAAAATGCAGTTATTTTTGCGCATTACTATACTCGTCCGGAAATACAAGAAATAGCCGATTTCATCGGAGATTCTCTGGCTCTTGCGCAACAAGCTACGCGCGTGGATGCGGATATATTAGTAATGTGTGGAGTGCATTTTATGGGCGAGACGATGAAGATCCTTTGTCCTGATAAAAAAGTGCTTATTCCGGATATGAATGCCGGCTGTTCTTTGGCTGATAGTTGCAAGGCAGAAGACTTGGCTGCTTTTAAGGCGCAACATCCGGATCATATGGTAGTAAGTTATGTAAATACTTCAGCAGAGGTGAAAGCATTAACGGATGTGGTAGTGACGAGTTCAAATGCTAAAAAGATAGTTGATAAATTACCTGCAGATGCCAAGATAATCTTCGGTCCGGATCATAACTTAGGATCTTATATAAATTCGGTAACAGGCCGTAATATGATTCTATGGAACGGAGCTTGCCATGTACACAGCCGTTTTTCTTTAGAAGCGCTTTTGAATTTAAAGAAAGAAAATCCCGGAGTAGAGGTTCTTGCTCATCCTGAGTGTAAGGCGCCTATTTTGGCTCAGAGCAACGTAATAGGTTCAACCAAGGCACTTCTCGAGCATACCATAAAATCTCCCGCCAAACGCTTTATAATAGCTACAGAAAGCGGAATTATGTTTGAGATGCAGCGGGCATGTCCGGACAAAGAGTTTATTCCTGTTCCTCCGGAAGTGACAGAAGGTGTAGGTTGCTCTTGTAATGAATGCGAGTATATGCGGATGAATACACTTGAAAAAGTATATGCATGCTTGCGGGATGAACAGCCTGAGATGCATGTAGAAAAAGAGACAGCCGAAAAAGCCGTCTCTTCTATCCGCAGAATGCTTGAAATGAGTTAATTATTTACCCATTTTTTCTTTCAAATGCCTGTGACTGGGACCTTCTTTAAGGATTTCTCCCAGTTCTTTTCGTCTGCGCTCATAGTATTCGTGACGCTTCGGATTCTCGGGAAACCAACCGCGCAACACGCGCATTTCCTGTTGAAAGACCTCGTGAATACCCCAAAAACATGAGAAAGCAAAAGCAGCTACAATCGTTGAGGCTATATAATTATCAAGTAATAGCGAAATAACCGTGCAAATAACACCTGGGATAAAAAATCCCCACCAGCCTTTACGACCGAAATAGTATTCCAGTTTGATAGTGATAGGATGGCATATTCCTATACTTAGAAATACAGCTGCTCCTATTATAATACCTGTGAAATTCATATACTTTATTTTTTAATTGCTCCTCTGTAAACACTTGGCGTTTCGCCATAATAATTACTCAGCACGATAGAATCTGTCGTAATTTTACCCTCCAAATCCCGGATAATATATTTTTCATATGGTTTACCTCCGGCTGTAGGAATAATACTATCGCCATAAAAATGAATTTCATTTCCGCTCTTGGCATACCCTACTCCGCTGATGAGCATGTCGATGGTAACCGGCATAGCTGCGGCAAACTTAACATCAAACATGTACAAATCCATCGTTGCGTCGTCTTTTTCGATCAGTTTGACGCGCAAGTCTTCTTTAGTAAAGCCCGAACTGGTAATAGTTAATACACCGTAGGCTTCGTACTCTTTTTGGTTTTCTTCTACCGGTTCTTCCGGCGTAACAATATGGCATGAAACCATAAATAAAACACTACTGATTAATAAGATAATTTTTTTCATATTTCAAATTTTAAAGTTATACCTAATTCTCTTGGTTTGCCTTTCTGTAGGAAATCGTTTCCCATAGACCGGAAATAGAACACATTATATTGCGTGCCTGTCAAGTTCTTTGCCCATAGTTGCAACTGTACGTATTTCCAATAGAGCGAAAAATTAGCGCCTAAAAGGGCATACATATCTTGTTTGCAGTCATTTTGTTCGTTCCAGTATACAGGGCCTACCATATTTACACGAGCAGAGAGAGAAACTGCTTCCAGCCATTTTTTACCGACATTATATTTAGCCATTAATAATCCGTGAAGTGTGTGTTGCGGAGCATAAGGGATATAATTTCCGGCATAATTACCCATTCCGTCGTTAAAATCAATAAACCGTGCGTCGGTAAATCCATACGACACATCCATTATACCGCGCCAATTACCTTTATTCCACCGGTAATGAAGTGCTGTTTCCACACCCCAGATACGCGATCTGGCAGCATTAGCCATCATACGGCCGGTAGTCTTTCCGTTTGGAAAAACTGTCACTTGCTGGTCAAAACATTGGATATGAAAGGCATCGATATCAATCTTCAGTCCTTCAACCGGCATAAAATGTGCCCCTATTTCGAAAGTCCAATCCTTTTCCGGCTTGTATTGCGTGATAGCTACATCGGAGAAACGCGGGTCTGCCATATCCAGATGCATCCCCATATCTGCCGCCATATCTGTCATCACTTGGTTTTGCGTAATAGTACTGAAAATCTGCGGGTTATATCCTCCCGCTTTGTATCCTTTAGCCGCATAGGCATAAGCAGTAACCCAGTCGTGTTCGTAACTAATAGAGAGCCGCGGAAGGACCTGAATATAGTGTGTGCGGTGGGTACCAGCGATGCGCGTGTGGATTGACTCTAATTTATCCATGATCAGCGTAAAACGATAAGACAGATCAGATGTGCTGAGATAATCCATTTGTGTATATTCATAGTCCAACCGCAGCCCCGCGCGAATGTGCCATTTATTGAGTAGTAGATGAGTTTGATGATATATGGCAACACCCGCATTATAAATACCGAAATCACTATAGATGGGAAGTGTAGGATTGCTTATTTCGATGGAGTCGTCTGGAAAAACTGTTCGGATACCTTTATTGGCATTGGATAAAATCAGTTCCTCTATTCCTTCACGCATAAAAATCACCGGAGCCGACATCCGGTTCGTCTTGGCAAAACTGCTGAGGCCTACTTGCCATTCGTAGCTTAAATCTGAAAGCTGACGGGTGATAGCTGAAATTTTATTTGTCAGTAATGCATCGAATGTAGCATTGTGTTGCTGTTGTTTCTGATTGAGCGTGAAGATATCATTTATTGTGTAGTCCTGATCCATCAGCATGTTATCGCGTAGCATCTGATAACTTGCCACAAGTGACAGTTTATATCCGTTTTCTTCATATATAGCTCGTAGAGAAGGTAATACCACTAACCGTTCATATCCTGCCGGTGCGTTATATGCAATTATTCCTGTCTCCGCATCGGCATAAGGAAAAGCGCCCTGTTTAATCCAGTCGGCATATACAGAACCGGTTAAACGCCATGCGTAATTTGGCTTGCCGTCCAATATAATTCGTCCGCCTGCCTGTTGTCCGTAGTCTATTTTTTGACCATTAAAGGCATTCATATAGAATCCATCCGTGCGTCTGTAACGAGCAGCTATTCCCCATCCGAATGAACTGTTTTCCGGCCTGTAAATAGACGCATTTGCGTTTACTTGGTTTGCTGAGCCATACCCCACTTCTCCGCGGATGAGTTGGGTAGTAAGATCTAATGGATGAATTGTACGTATCTCCATTACTCCTCCCGGTGAGTTACGACCATATAGCGAACCTTGCGGTCCGGTGAGCAGTTCAATCCGTTTCACGTCCTGCATAGTGTGGTCGTACATATTCTTGTCCAGTAGCGGCACACCGTCAACAACCATTCCCAAAACCGGCTCGTTGATCCGGCTGCCCAGACCACGGATATATATGCTGCTGGTCATTGCGGAACCATAATCCGGCATATACACATTTGGTGTCAGAATACTGATATCTTTCGGTGTTACTGCGTGTGTTTCTTCTATCAGTTTACTGTCTATTACACTAATGCTGGACGGCTGTAGGTTAGTTGCTGCCTGCGAACGGGATACAGATACCTCTATATCCGGCAACGAAACAGAATCACTCCAATTCTGTTCCGTAGCAGTAGGTGCTCCGGTGCAATATACCGAAACAGCCAACAGACATAGAAATACCGTTTTTCGCATTTTAGAAAGAATGTTTAATAAAGAGAATAGCTGCTATAATAAGTGCTGGACCGAGACCAGAATAGAACGAAGCTGTAAATTCAGCCGGTATAAAAGGTATGAATTTGAGTGCCATACCCAAACATGACATGCCAATAACTAATATCCACCCGCGGAGTGGAAATGTGTGCAAAATAGTTGTCTTATCCGGTTCTGCGGCTATTAACGCACAGTATTTCTCGACAATACGTCTGAACATCCATATAAAACCGGTTATTACTCCAGCTGTGATTAACAAAAGCCACCATAATTCATCGCCAGGTATGGTTGTATATGTCTTAATACCTTTAATAGTGATAATAATCCCCGGAATACCCCATATGATGGCTGCTATCAGGTATAAAAAATGCTTCTTCATTTTACCTTTACTCTGAAATTCGCCGCAAAAGTACAAAAAAAAAAGGAAATATTTCTTAAGAATTACTTAAAACATATTTAAATCCCTATAATTAGGGATATGAAAAAGGTATGAATATTGGCAGCAAAAGTACAAAATATTTGCATATTTGGCAAAAAAGCAGTAATTTTGCATGCTTTTTGAAAGCACTATACAGATGTTTAAAAACTATTCATTCCAAAAAAGAATCCGTTTCAAGAGATTCTGTCACAAGGCGTATGCGGTTTTTTGCTCGATTCACCGCGAGGTGAGTATAGCAAGAATAGCCGGGTATATGACAGATCTCGAAATGCTTAAAAGTGGAAAGAAAATAGCTATTTCAGCTTTCCTTCTTTTTGCAGGTATTTCAGGAGTAGAAGCGGATGAAGGAATACCGAAGGATTCGGTTCCTATTACAGACCGGCAGTTTAATATTCAGGAAGTGCTGGTTGTTTCTCAGAAAGCTGAAGTTCATTCGGAAGCATATCGCCTTATTACACAGGTATCACAAGCCGAGATAGAAGCATTACCGATACAAACTGTAGCGGATATTTTGCAATATCTGCCGGGTGTGGATGTCCGCACTCGCGGCGCGAACGGAGGGCAAGCGGATATCTCTATGCGCGGAGGTACTTTCGACCAAGTATTAGTGCTGTTTAACGGCATACCATTGAGTGATTTTCATACGGGTCATTATGCACTCAATATTCCTATATCAACAGAATTGATAGAACGTGTAGAAGTGCTGCAAGGCACCTCTGCACGTCTTTTCGGAGCATTCTCCGGTGCTATTAATATAGTAACGAAGAATCTACAAAGTACAAAGGAAATGAGAATCAAACTTACTGCCGGAATGAATGGACTGGTTACTCCAGAGTTCACGGCAAGTATAAAAAAAGAGGAAGCTACTTTTAATATATCCGCAGAATATAGCCGCGCGGAAGGTTATTATGCTCCCCGTCCGACTGAAAAAGAGGCTGTAGCATGCCGAAACAGTGATTTTCAGTTAGCAAATCTATATTTCCAAAGCCGGTGGAAGGGATTAGATGTGCAAGCAGGGGCGCAATGGAAAGATGCCGGTTTAGGTATGGGTTACGGCTTTGGCAGTCAAGATCAGTTTGATGCCACGAGAACAGCTTTTGCTTCTGCTAAATACACTCATCGTATCGGACCGTGGCGGTTAGAAGGCCAAGCGGCTTACAGGGCTAATTATGATCGTTATGAATGGCATAGAGGACAACGGTTGTACGGTAATTTTCATTTTTCACAAACCACTTCAGCCGCTTTTTCGGTTCATTATGCTTCGCGTGTAGGCACAACCTCTTGCGGTGTCGGTATTCGCAACGAGAACATGCATTCCACTAACCTCGGCGACACCCTCAACCCCTCAGGACAAGTGCCTAATGTAGCGGATTTTCCGCTTTGTGATGTTAGAGTGCTTAATTTGGTAAAAGGTGGAAACAGGTTTCATACCAATTATTATGCAGAACAAACGTTTTATTATGCCGGTCTTTCTGCTTCAATCGGTATTAATGGTACATATAATACGCAGTTTGGCCACCATTTAGGTGGCGGTGCCAATATAGGTTATACTTTTAAAAAGGGAGGCACACTCTATGTCAATGCCAATAGGTCGCTTAGAATGCCTACTTTTACAGATCTTTATTATAATGCTGGGAACCAATTAGGAAATAGAAATCTCAAGCCCGAAGAGGCATGGCTACTATCTGTTGGATGCAAATACACGCCGGACTTTGGTAAAGCAGGGAAACTGAGCATGTCTGCCGACTGGTACTACCGCTGGGGAAAGAATATTATTGACTGGGTTTATGTAGCATCAGATACTAAAAGACCATATCATGCTGAAAATCAGCAGCAGGTCAATGCCACAGGAGTGGAACTTTCTATAGCATACAGACTGAATGAGTGGCTTCGTTGTATTTCCGTTGATTACGCTTACACTTATTTGGACCTTGATCTTAAGGAGTCTGGTTCACGGTACTTGGACTACCTCAGCCATAAACTCGCTATTCATTTGGAACATGGTATTTACAAAGGCTTTGGTGCTTCTTGGACCGTTCGTTTCCAAAAACGCGAGGGGCAATACAATAATGCCGATGGAATGGTAGAAAATTACGTACCCGTCTGGCTCTTGGATGGTTCAATCTTTTGGCAGAATAATTACTTGCGAATCTCGGCGGATTGTACGAATATGACCAATACCCGCTATTATGACTACGGCGGCATCCTCCAGCCCGGCGCCTGGGCGAAAGTGAGTATCAAAGCGATGTTGTAGCTAATGCTTGGGCTAAAGGTATGATATTCGTTGTGCAACGTAACTCACGATCTATACCTTCTACGGTAAGTACCAACCGTGAGCGGACAGGCGAATAAGGTGCCTTAATGCGTATGGCACTTATCTCCGAAATGGGTATATGAATCTCTGTTAGAGGGCGAAAGAGCGAGTATTCTTTAATATGCAACGTGTCGCCCTCTATTGTATATGTATTACGGGAATGATAGATACATTGTATAGCAGCGGAAATGATGATAATAATGCACATGATGATTAGAAATAGTGGATCATTGAATATATCTAAAATCCACACCCCGACAGCATATCCTAAAGTGATGCTAAATACCTGGTACGAAAATGCGATCCAGTCAAAACTGTTGTTAAATTCCAAGCGTTGTGAGGACATGCCCTTCCGCTCCTTTTTATCGGGGATAAAATCAATACTGCGTTTGTCAAACTGATTCATTATGAATGTCCATACGAAAGCAATAATAACGGCTCCCCATAATACTGCTGATTTATGTGGCGGAGCGGCATAGAAATATATGACTGCCAACATTCCGAAACTGAAAATGTAATCGCATAGAGCGCGGACGATACGCTTAAACATACGTTGCTGCTGAAAGGTCATAGGACGTTAGTATTTTGGGTAAAACATAGATTGCGCGGTTTCTTCTAAAGCGGTTGTAGCTATATTCATGCGTCCGGCTATCGTCTGGCGGCGTTTGTAATAGGTGCGTTTGGACATATCCAAGAGCATCAGTATATCTTGGGTCTCAACACCTATTCCGAGCAGCGCAAGCACTTGTATGTCTGTTTCTGTCAATGCCGGATATTGTTTTCGCAGGGACTCTATCTTAGCTTTGTGCGAACTCATCAGATGCTTTACTGCCTGCGGACGATTGGCTTGTCGGCTTACTTGCTCTGCCAATACCGATTGCATCACCTTGCTATCCCTGTTATACATCAGTTCGCGTATGCGCATGTCCGACAACTGCTGTTTCAGGTTTGATTTCTGTACAGAAAGAACCATAACGGCTATTTCCAAACCGAGAAGGATTATTCCCAAAATAATTATTAAAGTCGTTTCATTCATACTATTTCTGTTTTGAAACAATCGTTCGAGGATCCCTAAT
>JAGCFY010000181.1 GCA_017649845.1 Paludibacteraceae bacterium | reverse complement strand
TCAGTTTGTAAACGAATTGCCTAAATATGAAGAGGGAGATAATACTGAGAGTATATGCCGCAAATGTGAGGCAGCGATAGCGAAGAACGCTCGCGGGATGGTGAGTTTAGGCGGGTGGGGCGGCTATATCACCTTCGGTTTCGACCATCCGGTAGAGAATAAAGAAGGGGCAGATATCCAGATATTAGGCAATGCCTTCCGCATGAACGCAGACGAGGCGTACGGGAGCAGTGAACCGGGGATCGTGCTGGTCAGTTGCGACAAGAACGGCAACGGCAAGCCGGACGACGAATGGTACGAATTAAAGGGTTGTCTGTACGATGAGGCAGAGCGCTACATGAAACGCTACACGCGGGCAAGCGACACGGCTTGGAACGAATTTCACCAGCATCCGTATTACCCGCAATGGCTGGAAGCGGACGAGATGATCTTCAACGGCATGCGCCTCCCGAGCCAGACGCAGTTAATATCCGGCCAGTACGTGCAGAAGATACTGGGGTACGGTTACGCCGACAACCGTCCCAATAGCGAAAAAGAAGGAAGTTCATTCGATATCTCGTGGGCTATAGACACGGACGGACAATCAGTCAGTCTGCCAACTATTGATTTCGTCCGTGTCTATACCGCGATTGACGAGGTGGTGGAGCAGACGGGGGAGATCAGCACGGAGATCACGGGAGCGATAGACCTGCATATACATGAATAGTGCTGTAAACAACACTTATCAATCAACATTATTAACAAACAAAAAAACAAAAAAAAATGAAAAAGAGTTTTTTATTTGTAGCCGCGATGGCATTGACTTTTGCGGCATGCCAACCCTCTTATGACGTAGAGGACAAGACAGTAGCGACCTTTGAGGAAGCAGCGATCACTCCTGCGGCTCCTGACACGGTATTCCACCTGGCAGCGACCGGTACTTTCCAGAGCGGTAATTTTGTATTCACCCAAGAGGTAGCCGACTATGGCGAGTGGGGCGTCTACTATTTCGGCAACATCGTTAGCAACGAGACGAGCAACAAATTCGAGGACGTGTCCGATGACACGAAATCGGCTGTAGGCGGTGCCAAGGGCGGCAAGAACTATCTGGTATGGACTGCTTCTTACACGGGTGATGACAAGATCGAGCTGAAAGAGGCTGCTGTTGTACCGGGCATGTACGTATGCAACACGGCATGGGTAGCTGATGCTATCAAGAACGGCGATAATATGTCTGACGTACCGGGCGGATTCGGCGATGATGACTGGTTCCTTCTGACCATCAAGGGTACGCTAAACGCAGTACCGGCCGGCACGGTTGAGTTCTATTTGGCTAAGGGTCAGAACGCCGTTAATGATTGGACGTACGTAGACCTGAGTGCGCTTGGTAAGGTAGATCATATCGCCTTCGAGCTGACCAGCACGAAGACGAACGCTGTAGGTATGACTACTCCGGCTTATTTCTGCATCGATAATTTCGGCGCAAAGAAATAATTGATGAAACGGTTTTTACCGATATTATTCGTTACTCTCTGTTTCGTCGGGTGCGCACAGCACTCGGCGGAGCAGGGGAGTGTACCTGCGGGGAACAAGTACGCCACTGGATTCCAGATTACTGAGACGGATACAGGCGTGGTGGTTGAGGTTTTTCAGCCGTACCAGCGTGTCTGTGTGCGTGAACCGATGCGGCGTCTGGGCACGATGAGTACCATTCAGGTTGGTTTTCTCTATGCGCTTGATGCCATGGATTGTCTGGTAGCCATGTGCAACCCTGAACTGGTGTATACGCCAGTACGCGGAGACGAGATCGATCTCGGCGATTCCATGAAGCCTTCAGCCGAACGCGCGTTGCAAGCAGGGCTGGATGCTCTGTTAGCGGTTAATTACGGTCAATATGACAATCTGGAGGCAGCGCGAATAGAGAAACTGGGTGTATTTACCATCTTTATCAATGAATGGCAGGAACACAGCCCTTTGGCTCGTGCCGAATGGATCCGTGTGCTTGGTGCGCTTACCGGCAAACTGCACGAAGCGGATTCGATTTTCAATGAGGTGGAAGAGAGGTATCTAAGTAATGTACAAAATGGCAAGATACCAGAGACAAAGGAAGGAGTGAGGATCATGAGCGGGAATAATTTCCGCGGTACATGGTATGTGCCGAGCGGCAAGAATTATCTGGCGTACTTATTTAAGGATGCCGGTTTCGAATATCCGTTTTACGAGAATGATCGCGAGACTTCTCTTCCTTTGACGATAGAGGAAACGTTAAGGTATTTCCATGATGCCGATGTGTGGGTAGGAGCCGGAGGAAACAGTATGGCTGAATTGGCCGAGATGGACGAGAAACACACGTGGTTCAAGGCCTACCAAGACGGCCGTGTCTATAACTGGCGGAAGCAATGTTTGCCGTCAGGAGCCAACAATTTCTGGGAACGTGGTGTAGTACATCCGGAGGAAATGCTGGAGGATTTGATTCATATCATGCAAAATGCTCCGGACAGCTTATTGCATTTCGCCAACAGGTTGTATTAGTTTCCTAGTCTAATAGAAATCTCCTCTAAGCAGGAGCGACAAAGACAATCGGAATAATGCGTGCGCAGATATGCGCGCGCTTTTTCATTTAAGGAGACACCTACACACTGGCAGAAGGCATCATGAGTACAGACAAAAGACGCGCCGCATCGTGGGCACGTCTTTTGTCTTGTATTTGTAGATTTGTAATTGGTCATTTCATCAGTTTTACGATGAGAGTACTTAGACCTTTCACTTCGATTTCCCGACTTGAGAGGTCAATCTTTTCCCCGGAGAGAGGATCGAAACCAACCGGATTGTATTTGCTCAGAATCTCCTGATAGTTAGCAGTAGGAACAAGTTTCGGTTCCTCGGAAGCGTTTGCAAAGACGAACACCGCTTCATCCTCATTGTAACGGAAGAAAGCGTAGGTGTTGTTGCGTGAGAGGAAATGCATGGTTCTTCCGGTATGGAGCACTTTCTCATCCTTTCTCCAGTTGAAGAGCCGGCTCTGGAATTCAAACATATCCTGCATCTCAGCGTTTACCTGATCTCCTTGCGGCAGCGGAGCACGGAGATAGGAATGGTTATTCGGATCTTCCTTATTAGCCGAAATCATCGCATATTCATCTCCGTAGAGCACCTGCGGAATACCACGCATGGTAGCGAGGAGAACGTACGCCAGTTTGACACGACGGATATCTTTGTCTTTTACGGCGTCACGGATACGGCTCATGTCGTGGTTGCCAAGGAAAGTGAAGAGTTTGTTGACATCGGCATACATGTAGTCCATAGTCAAAGCATCGTAAACGCGTGTAAGACCGCCGCCCCAGTAGTTGCCATCATTCTCCAATGCCTGGCGGATTGCTTCTTCTGTCGGGAAATCCATGACAGTAGGCAGGTTGGAATCAAATCCGTCAAAGTTCTTCACGCCGCTTTGCCAATATGCCACCGCAGGAGCGGGCCTTGTCCAACATTCGCCGACGATATTGATATTCGGATACTCCTTGCGAATAGCAGCAAGCCAGTCGGCTCCGGGTTGTTTCTCGATATAAGGGTAGGTATCAACGCGCAGTCCGTCCAGATTAGCATACTCGATCCACCAGATAGCCCATTGCTGGAAATACTTCAGCAGGTCGGGATTCTCGAGATTCATATCGGGCATCGGGTGATCGAACCATCCTCTGTTGGACAGATTTCGGTCGTATTCCGAAGCATTGATATCATAGTTGGCGGTGAAGACATTGTTGGTGTTGGTGAACTCCGGGAACTGGTTAATCCAGTTCTGATAGGGCAGGTCATTCATCCACCAGTGCGCCGCACCGCAATGGTTAGGCACCATGTCCATCAGGATTTTGATCCCTTTCTCATGTGCCAGCTGGACCATCTGCGCATAGAGGGCGTTGGATCCATAGCGCGGGTCGATATGATAATAATCCGAGCATGCATAGCCGTGATACGACCAAGCCGCCTCGTCGTCTCCGAGCATCGGGGTAGGCCAGATAGCGGTACAACCCAGTTTAGCAATATGGTCGAGCGAGTTGATAATTCCCTGTATATCACCGCCAAAACGGCCGTTTACGTTGGTTTTATCCGCTTTCTCTTTCGTATCCTTTGTGCTGTTATTGGTTTCATCTCCATCCACGAAACGGTCACTCATAATGAGATAGACAACATCTGCGGAGGTGAAACTCTCGCGATTTCGGCTATCTTTCCTGCGCTCGGCAATAGAATAATCCCACGTAGCTTTCTTATTGCCTTTTTTCAGCGTAATACGATAGGTACCCGGTTGGAAGACTCCGAAATCGACGAAAAGGTAGTTCGGGCTTTCGGCATTATGTTGCTTACCGGGAACGAGTCCGTGACATGCGCCGCGCATCACTTTTCCGTTCACAATCTGCTGTACGGACACTTGTGCATCTTTCAGATCCTGGCCATGAAACATGACGGTCAGCGGAGTTTGCATTTCCGTCCACCAGCAAAGCGGCTCAACCTGTTGGATCTTAGGTGCCGCGAAAACGAGCTGCGTAAGAAGCAGCAGTACTACCAAAAAGAATGATTTTTTCATTTTATAACTGATTTATAAATATCTTATCCAACGTGGTGCTCGTATCTTTGAGCGCCATATATTTATCCCAGAAGGCCTGCATGTCCTCCGTCGGAGTCTGCAGGAAATGCTCCGTTCCCTGTGCGTCAATTCGCCCGATGACCATACCTACGCTGATTTTATGGGTATCGAGCGCCGGCTGGTATGTTTTCTCTTCCTGCCCCTCGATATGTATCTCTCTGAGGATTCCTGTTTCCACCATTCGTCCGAGGAGTTGGTTAACCAAACGGATGGGCAGGTGGTCGCGAATGGCCAGTTCGTGTGCCGAATAAGGTGCTTCGTCTGCTTCAAAGCGCTTGATAATCAACGAGAGGAGGTAGAGCATTACGAAATCTTTGTACCGACGGGACATACGGTTCAGGTCCTGTTCGTATTCAAACTGTTCGTTATTCTGGATGGCATAACTCATCTCCGCGCCGATAAGAATCAGCAGGCTGGTGTATTGCAGCCAAGTCATAAGGATAGGGATGGAGGCAAAGGCACCGTACACGATGCTCGTGCGGCTGAGGAGCGCAATGAGATAAACGGACAACATCTGCAACAGCTGGAAGAGCGTACCCATGATAATACCGGGAATAAGTGCCGGCAGGAACCGCACTTTGGTATTCGGGATGCCGATGTACATGACCGTGAAAAACAGCCAGCACATGGCGAACTGCAGAAATTTCACTCCGGAGGTATGGAAGAAATGATGCAGGGCCTCGATATGCATTGCGCTCTCGATAGTTGAATGCACGAAGATATTGATACCCGCCGAACAGACAATCAGGACCGGTATCAATACGACGATAGCGATATATGCTGTGGCCTGATGAAGGATAGAACGCGATTTCTTTACATTCCAGATGCGGTTGAACATCGTCTCGACAGACTGGAAGAAGGAATATATCGCCCAAAGCAGAATCAGGATACCGATACCGATGAAAACACCGCCTTGCGCCGTGTCGAGATAGCGCTGCACCATCTCCATGATGGTCGGGACCATACCCGTCTCGCCCAAGAAGGATGCGTTGAGCTGTTTCTCGATCACATCCGCCACGCCGAATCCCTTTGCCACTGCCACTACCATCGCCAAAATAGGCACGATAGCAAAGATAAGAGAGTAGGTGAGGGACTTGGCTTTGTCGTTGAGGTTTTTGCTGGTAAAACCGCGGGCAACGAGTACTACCGTACGAATGACGGCATATCCCACGCGCTTGGCAGGGCTGTCAAACTCCGTAGCCGTCCGCCGCCACATGTCGTAGCGAATAAAATGAATAATATCGGAAATTTTCATGGTCGCAAATGTTATTATCCCCGCAGGGGAAGCAGATCTATAAGCCGGGTTCTGTACCCCGAAGGGCGTCTATCATTAATCTTGAGTCGCGTGTTACCACGTGCTTCTGTCGCATCCTACCCTCCAACTCACGCGAGCAACGCTCAGACGTTGGTTTACTTGGAATTGCAGCCCACAGTGTGCTCGTTTCACATCACTCGTCTCTGTAGCAGTGACCAAACATTTCTGCCTGACGGCCGTTAACCGCTGTGGTGCTCTGTGCTGCCCGGACTTTCCTCACCCGAAGGCGCGATAGACCGATCTGCTTGAGCGGTATATGGGAGTCGAACCCACCTCCTCAGCTTGGGAAGCTGATGCACTACCGATGTGCTAATGCCGCGAAATCGGGTGCAAAAGTACTACAAATTTTGCATATATGCAAATTAATTTGCTA
>JAGCFY010000180.1 GCA_017649845.1 Paludibacteraceae bacterium | reverse complement strand
TGTTGACCGGTGCGGCCATCGGTTCCAACTTGGCCAAGGCTTTCCGGCTCGACCAGAAGACGATGATGCTGATGATAGCCTGCGGTGCCGCAGGTGCGATAGGCGGTATCTTCAAAGCTCCTATTGCGGGCTTGGTATTCACGTTAGAGGTGCTGATGATGGATCTGACGATGACCTCCGTAGCGCCGCTGCTGATCTCTTCAGTCACCGCTACTGCTATCTCGTATATCCTCACCGGCACGGATCCTATGTTCCCGTTGGATAATGCGGAGCCGTTTATGGTGAACCGCATTCCGTGGTATCTGGTGTTAGGTTTTGTATGCGGACTTGTCAGCCTTTATTTCACGCGGGGCATGAACAGCCTGGAGCAATGGTTCAAACATTCCGTCAAGAATATGTGGGTCAAACTGCTATTAGGTGGTGTGGTACTGAGCGTGCTTATTTATATCTTCCCTCCGCTATACGGCGAGGGATATGATGTGATCCGCCAACTGATCAACGGTGATAGCCTCAGCGCCTTGCAAAACAGCCCACTGGAGCATAACGAATGGGCGGCGAGAAACGGCAATTGGTTGCTGTTGACCTATTTCGGATTTATCATCTTGTTCAAGATCGTTGCGAGTGTTGCGACGAACGGAGCCGGAGGAGTAGGAGGTATCTTCGCTCCCTCGCTTTTCATGGGTGCAATCACCGGATTTCTGACAGCCCGGATCTTGAATATGACCGGTCTCATGGTTCCGGAGACTAATTTTGCGCTGGTGGGTATGGCAGGTCTGATGTCGGGCGTGATGCATGCTCCGCTGACAGGTATCTTCCTGATAGCGGAACTGACCGGCGGCTATCATCTGTTCATGCCGCTGATGATTGTAAGTGTCATCTCGTATCTTACCATTATGCTCTTCGAACCGCACTCGTTGTACGCGATGCGTCTGGCGCAAAAGGGTGAGTTATTGACGCATAACAAGGACCGCAATGTACTCACGTTGCTTAAGATGGACAGCGTCCTGGAAACAGATTTCATCGCTATCTTCCCGGAGATGACCTTGGGCGAATTGGTCAAAGTGATCAGCGAGAGCAAACGCAATATTTTCCCTGTTATCGACCACGAAGGACATCTGAAAGGCATCTTATTGCTGGACGAAGTACGCAATATCATGTTCCAGCCGCGGTTGTACAAGCGCTTTACGGTTGGTCAACTGATGACTTCTCCTGCCGCTATTTTGCGGTTCGATCTGCCGATGGAGAAAGTGATGGAGATATTCGAAGACACCGGTGCCTGGAATCTGCCGGTAGTGGATGGCGATCGCCGTTATTTGGGATTTGTCTCCAAATCGAAGATCTTCAATTCCTATCGTCACGTCCTCGTGCATTTCAGCGAGGAATAATGAGTGCTAAACGAATGCAAGAGTGCACGACTTACTTACGACTCATTTACGACTCAATTAGCGGTCATTGCACTGCTATTGCATAGGTAATGCCTCCGAGATGCATAGGTATTGCCCCTTATATCTATTTTACTATTTGCTGTAAATGAGCAGTTTGACGTAATAAAAATCATCTTCCCAAGTATTTTCCCAACTCAGTTTCTTGCACATTTCAAAAAAAAGTAGTACTTTTGCAGCGGAAAACAATCCGATGAAGCGGCTACTACTCATATTCATCAGCATCTTATGCGTTGTTTCGGCGATGGCACAGCGCAAGGAAAACTATACCATCAGCGGCTACGTGAGCGATGCAGCGAGCGGCGAGCGGTTGATCGGCGCAGCTGTCTATGACACGGTTTCCCGTCAAGGCACGGTGACCAATACGGCAGGATTCTATACCCTGACATTGGAAAAGACGAACGGCGCAGAGAAGAAAGCGGTTTTGGTAGCATCCTATGTGGGATATGAGCCTTCGGCTGTCAGCATGCAGGATGCAGAGGCCGGTAGTCAGGCGGTGAATTTTGCTCTGCAGCTGGCTACGCAATTGCAAGAAGTGACGGTAGAAGGTCATCGGTCTATCTCCGCGCCGGATAACGTACAGATGAGCGCCATCGAAGTGCCGGTGACGCAGATATTAGCTATTCCAGCCATCGGCGGCGAGGTAGATGTGCTGAAAGCGATCCAGTTGCTGCCGGGCGTACAAAGCGGCGGCGAAGGGAGTGCCGGAATGTATGTGCGCGGCGGAGGACCGGATGAGAACCTCGTGATGCTGGATGGCGCGCCGCTGTACAACACTAATCACGCACTCGGTATGTTCTCCGTTTTCAATGCCGACGCCATCAAAAACGTGACGCTGTACAAAGGTAATTTCCCTGCCAGGTTCGGCTCAAGACTCAGTTCTGTCATCGATGTATGGCAGAAAGACGGCAACAACACCTTCTGGCACGGCGGAATCTCGGTAGGTCTCATCGCCAGCAAAATCAACCTGGAAGGTCCTATCTTCAGCAAAGCGCAGTTGGACAGCCTGAAAGCCGGCTATTCCCCTCGTGCCAAGACCACTTTTAACATCTCCGCGCGCCGCACGTATTTTGACCTCTTTACAGCGCCTATTATCGCTACAGTGACTGCCACCGGCGGCATGCCGCTATTGGCGGGTTACTATTTCTACGACCTCAATGCCAAGTTGAGCCATACCTTCTCCGAGAAAGACCGGTTGAGCATCGGTATCTACAACGGCTCGGACGTGGAGTATATGCGGATGAGCGAGAAAAATACGTACAGCGGTGGCAGCAGTGAATTCCGGATGGCGATGCGTTACGGCTGGGGCAACACGCTCGCGGCGATTGACTGGCAGCACCAGGTCAACCATCAGCTTTTCCTGAACACCCGCGTACATTACAGCGGCTATCGCAGCAGACTGAGCCAGTCGATGAGCGAAAAGAGTACCGGCGAAGAAGATTCAAGTTTTGAACAGGAGATGGGTTATAACAGCCAGATCAATGATGTCTCCGTTTCCTCCAAATTAGAATACACGCCAAACCAGAAGCACAAGGTACAAGCCGGAATAGAATATATCTATCATCATTTCCAGCCGTCGATACAGAACACCATGTTTCTCTCCTCCGACCCGGCTTCTTCGGCATTCAATATGGATACGACGATCGGCAACAAGGCTTTGCACGGCCATGAGGTAGCGGCATATATCGAAGATACCTGGAGCCCCGTCTCGTGGTTCAGGATGAACTACGGCGCGAGGTTCAGTATGTACGGTATCCGCGGCAAAGTGTATCCTTCCGCCGAGCCAAGGGTAGGGATGCGTTTTCTCGTGCACAAAGACGTAGCGATCAAAGCCAGTTATTCGTACATAAGCCAGTATGTGCATCTGCTGAGCAACAGCAATCTCTCGCTGCCGAGCGATATGTGGGTGCCGGTGACGCACGATGTACCGCCAATGCGCTCCATGCAGGTGGCTGCCGGCATATCATATAATATATTAGGTCAGGTCGAACTGAGCGTAGAGGGTTATTACAAACGCTCCCTCAACCTGATTGAATACAAAGAAGGGGCGTCCTATGTGGGTTATTCCTCCGACTGGCAGACCAAAGTGTCGATCGGAAACGGATGGAGTTACGGCGTGGAGTTCCTCGCCCAACGCACAATAGGACCCGTCACAGGATGGATAGGTTATACATGGAGCCGGTCCATGAGGCAGTTTGACGACATCAACCACGGCGAACCTTTCCACGCCAAATACGACCGTGAGCACGACCTGAGTATCACACTTCAGTACCAGATCACGCCGCGCATCGACATCGCCGGGACATGGGTCTATGCTACCGGCAACAGAGGAACGCTTGTCACGCAGACCTATGCGGATCCGAATATAGGCACCGTCGAGTATTTCAGCGAACGCAACGGCTATGTTCTGCCGGACTACCACCGTTTGGATCTGGCAGCCAATTTCCATTTCCCGCACAAGCGGTCCGAGAACGGCAAGAAAGGCAAGGAAGACGGCTATTACGGCAAAGGCGGCTGGCTCCGTCACGCCGAGCATATATTGAATATCAGTTGCTACAACGTCTATTGCCACATGAACCCCACGTTTGTGGAATCGGATCCGTACAGCGGCAAGTTATACCAGATTTGTATATTCCCGATATTGCCGAGCATCAGTTATCAGTTTAAGTTTTAAATGAAAAAAACAGCTATATCATATTATCTGTTCCTGCTTCTCCTGCTCACGGGATGCGAGGAGATGTTCTACCGCGAGGTAGATTTCTCGGTGGAGGGCGAGCACGAGATGCTGGTGGTGAACACCCAATGCCAGGTAGGCGGTACTTTCGTAGCCAATATCAACCACTCCGTTCTGGCGAACAAAGCGGTATCCATGGATGGCAAGAATACCGGTGTGACGGACGCGGAAGTCCTTGTGCGCGCCAACGGAGGAGAGTGGCACCGGTTATACAACAGGGCGGAGAGTTCCGCCTATTACATGCCGGATTCCGTATCTTTCTCTTCGCGTCCGATTGCGTTTCAGCCTCTGGACACGGTGGAGATGCAGATCACCCATCCGGACTACCCTGCCGCCTCTGTCCGTCAGATTCTTCCTGGTACTGTCAATGCCCGGATTCTGGGGGTTTTGTCTGTGCAGGAAGGATGGATCGCCATGATCATTGAGTTCGACCCTTATCACGGCAATCCGGATGATATAATCGGCATTGGTCTGGAAAGCGGTACGGCCCTGATGGCCAACAAGGTGGATACGACGGACAGGCGGGCACAGCCATTGGAGTTGGAATATATATATACCACCAGTACCAATTTCGCGCTGTTGCAGAATATACAAAGCGAGGGATATTATGCAGGCTCAAAAGACGAGTTCCTCTTCCTGCCCGCTTCGTTATTGCAGGACACGCTGCGAACAGTCATCTTCGCGGACGGGCGGTTTAAAGGCAATTCCCGGCTGAGACGAGAGAACTATTTCCCGGTCGGCGTCATGAATCTGTCGCTTGAAATGCGTGCCTACACCCATGACAGTTATCTATACGAGTCATTCCGCAGGAATATCAGGGGTTCGTATATTCCCGCCCCTACCGGCGTGCCCACCAGTGATGAAAATATAGTACAGGAGATATTGGATGAAATAGCCTCTTTTCTGGGAGGGCAGGAGTTGATACCTCCGTTTACGAATATAGAAGGAGGATTAGGCTGCTTCCACGCTTACTCTTCGGCTATAGTCCGTTCAGCCGAGTAGAGTTCTTCCTTGCAGGATTTGAGTAGCGCAGTGGCTTCATCCGCCAAGCGTTTGTATTCCTCCATACTGATTGCTTCGGATGCCTCCAACTGCGCAATAATTGCTTCGGCTTTCTTTATCTTTTCGTCGTAAGACATGTTATTTTCCCTTTCCTCTCAGGATTACTCCCGTTGTATAAAACAATATCTTGAGGTCGAGCAGTAGCGACATATTCTCCACATAGACGATGTCGCAATTCAGCCGCTCTATCATTTTCTCCAGCGTATCCGTATATCCCACGCGGATCGGTCCCCAGCTGGTCAAACCGGGACGCACTTTGTATAACAGGCAGTAATACGGCGCCTCTTTCATGATTTGCTCAATGAAAAACGCTCTTTCCGGCCGCGGGCCGACAATAGACATGTCGCCGCACAGGATATTCCATAACTGCGGCATCTCGTCCAAACGATATTTGCGCAGCCAGTGTCCGATCTTCGTGATACGTGGGTCGTCGTCTCTGGTGAGTTGAGGAGCTCCTTCCCCTTCGGCATGATCGATCATCGTGCGGAATTTATAAATACGGAAAGGCAAACCATAGCGCCCGATGCGTTCCTGGCTGTAAATGACTGCACCCTTGGACGAAATCTTTACTTGCAGCGCTATG
>JAGCFY010000179.1 GCA_017649845.1 Paludibacteraceae bacterium | reverse complement strand
AGATCGGCATCATAATATGCCGGAATACGATGTCCCCACCATAGTTGACGGCTGATACACCAGTCTTTGATGTTCTCGAGCCAGTTACGATAGGTGTTCTTGTATTTGGCGGGATAGAAGACGATGTCGTCGTTCATGACCGGCGGGAGTGCGATGTCAGCAAAGTGCTTCATCTTGACGAACCACTGGAGACTCAAACGCGGCTCGATAGGCACGTTCGTACGCTCGGAATAGCCGACTTTGTTATCGTAGTCCTCGATTTTCTCGATGAGACCGAGTGTTTTGAGGTCTTCCACAATCTGCTTGCGGCAGTCAAAACGATCCATGCCGTGGTACTTGCGTACGTTGGGTTGGAGTTCCGGCTCTACGGTATCCATGTTCAAATGGGCATCCGGCGTGAAGATATCGATGGTCTTGAGGTTGTATTTCTGTCCCAGCGCATAGTCGTTCACATCGTGCGCCGGCGTCACTTTAAGACAACCGGTACCGAAGCCGATCTCTACGTAACGATCCTCAATGATCGGGATCACACGACCTACGCCCGGCACGATGACATGTTTGCCTTTGAGCCATTGGTTCTTTTCCTCTTTAGGGTTGATGCAAACCGCTATATCGCCGAAGATGGTCTCCGGACGCGTGGTAGCGACGATAGCATACTTGCCCGGTTCTTCCGCTACTTCGTAGCGCAGATAGTAGAACTTATTATGCTCGTCGTGATAAATGACTTCCTCATCGGAAAGGGCAGTCTGCCTCTCCGGATCCCAGTTCACCATACGGAGACCGCGGTAGATGAGGCCTTTCTTATACAGGTCGCAGAATACTTTGATCACCGCGCGAGAGCGGGTCTCGTCCATCGTGAAAGACGTACGGTCCCAGTCGCAAGAGCAACCCAGTTTGCGGAGTTGTTTCAAGATAATACCTCCGTGCTCATCCGTCCAAGCCCAAGCATGTTTGAGGAACTCCTCGCGGGTCAAATCGGATTTGTTAATCCCTTGCTCCTTGAGGCGCTTGATCACCTTTGCTTCCGTAGCGATAGACGCATGGTCGGTACCCGGCACCCAGCACGCGTTCTTGCCTTCCAGCCGCGCACGGCGTACGAGAATATCCTGGATCGTCTCGTTCAGCACATGACCCATATGCAGCACGCCTGTTACATTAGGCGGCGGAATAACGATAGTAAACGGATCACGGCCGTCCGGCTCGCTGTGAAATAACTTGTTATCCAGCCAATATTTATACCAGCGGGATTCGATGTCAGTAGGATTGTATTTTGAGTCCATATAGCATATTTATGATTTCTTATTCCGAATTTCCAAAAATAGCGTGCAAAGGTACACAAAAAAAATGACATACGCAAATAAATAAGGAAGAAAACGAAAAAACGCATATTAAATTTGCATATTTGGAATTTTTGTAGTAACTTTGCGCCGCAAAGTTGTGCAATTTAACCAAATCAATAATATGAAGGAGATAAATCTGACCGCGAAAATGCGTGTCTACAATTGGAATGAATTGAGTGAGGAACAGCGTGCAGTCATTGAGATCGCGAAAGAACAAACGGAGCGTAGTTACTGTCCCTACAGTCAATTTCATGTAGGCGCAGCAGCTAAGTTGGCTAACGGTGTGATCATGCGCGGAGCTAATCAAGAGAATGCGGCGTATCCCAGTGGCCTTTGTGCCGAGCGCGTAGCGCTTTTTGCTGCGGGAGCCCAGTATCCGGATCAGCCTGTTACCAAGCTGGCTATCGCTTGTTTTACGGACGGTCATTTTACGGCTGAACCGGGTGCTCCGTGCGGAGCTTGCCGGCAGGTAATGTTGGAGACAGAGCACCGATATGGAGGAAAAATGGAAGTGTTGCTATACGGCGAGAACGGAACTTATGTCTTTGACTCCGCCGCAGACCTTCTGCCGCTAATTTTTGTAAAAGAGAACTTGCTGGGTTAATGAAAATAATAAAGAAAATAGACATTTACTTACTCAAGAATTTCTTGGGTTTGTTTTTGGCTACGTTCTTTATTGCTATTTTTATCCTGCTGATGCAGTTCATGTGGATGCACGTGAACGACTTGGTAGGCAAAGGTATAGGTATCGGTGTGCTGTCGGAGTTTTTTATCTACGCCGCGGCCACGGTGGTACCTTTGGCTTTACCCTTAGCTATCCTTCTAAGTTCCCTGATCTCTTTCGGTAATCTGGCGGAAAAAGTGGAGCTAACAGCGATGAAGGCAGCGGGTATTTCCCTGTTCAGAATCCTTCGGCCGTTAGCGATATTGGTATTGTTTCTTAGTATAGGTGCGTTCTTTTTCAGCAACAACGTCCTGCCTAAATCGCAAACTAAACTATGGGCACTCATTTTCTCGCTGCGTCAGAAAAGTCCGGAGTTGGATATCCCGGTAGGTGAATTCTACGACGAGATAAGCGGATATCATATCTATGTGCGCGATAAAACGCCGAAAGGCGAGTTGCTCAATCTGATGATATACGATTATTCGGCGGGGTTTGAAAATGCCAAAGTGATGGTGGCCGACACAGGTCGTTTGGCCGCGAGCGCCGATAAATTGTATCTTACGCTCGATCTGTATCATGGTGAATCTTTTGAGAATTTGGAGCAGAAGCAACAACGTGCAACAGGAACGACAAAAAGTATTCCTTACCGGCGTGAGACCTTTAGTCACAAGCGTCTTGTGATCGATTTTGCTACGGAGTTTAACCGGTATGATGAGTCGATCTTGGATGACCAGCATGTGAGCAAAGATGTAACTAAGTTGGTTCACTCGATAGACTCGATGCAAGGAGTGTCGCGTGAGCGTTGTGCCGAGCAGAGCCGGCAATTGACTACCGAGCGTTATTTCGGACGCGAAGGCGGAAGAAATGTTTCGAGACTACCTGCTTCGCTTACCGAGACAGAGCGCTCAGTATATAATCTTGATTCATTATGGACATCGTTGAATGTTGAGGCAAAACGGCAGGTCTATCAGTATGCTAAGGATAGAGCGCGTACTTATCGTGACCAAGTGGAGTATAATGCTATCTTGCTCAGCGATGCAGATCGGTATATCCGCAAACATGAGATCGAGTTATACCGCCGTTTCACGCTGGCTTTTGCATGCCTGGTGTTTTTCTTCATCGGTGCGCCTCTGGGTGCGATCATTCGCAAAGGCGGCCTCGGAGCACCAGTAGTGATTTCGGTCATCTTATTCATTATTTATTATATTATAGACAATACAGGGTACAAGATAGCACGCGAGGCTATCTGGCCCTGCTGGGCGGGTATGTGGCTCAGTTCGTTTGTTCTGCTGCCTACCGGTATTTTCCTGACCTACAAAGCTGCGACCGACTCGCCGCTCTTTAATCCCGAAGCATGGATGATGGGATGGAAGAAGTTGATTGCCTGGATTAGGCAGATACATTGGACACGCCTGGTGAAACATTAATCAGATATGAAAATCAACACAATAGAAGAAGCATTAGAAGATTTCCGAGCAGGGAAATTTGTGATTGTAGTGGATGATGAAGATCGCGAGAACGAAGGCGATTTCATCATAGCTGCAGAGAAGATAACACCCGAGAAAGTCAATTTCATGTTGCAACACGGCCGCGGCGTACTTTGTTGCCCGATCACGGAGCAGCGTTGCGTAGAGTTGGACCTGATGCACCAGGTAGCGAATAACACATCCATGCTGGGTACCCCGTTTACGGTCACGGTTGACAAACTGGAGGGCTGTACTACAGGTGTCTCCGCAGCAGATCGCGCGGCTACGATCCGTGCTCTGGCAGATCCTGCATCCAGGCCTGAGACCTTTGGCCGCCCTGGACATATCAATCCGCTTTACGCTAAAGCCGGCGGTGTGCTGCAGCGCGCCGGACACACCGAAGCAGGTGTCGATCTCGCGCGTCTGGCCGGATTATATCCCGCAGCTGCGCTGATAGAGATCATGAATGAAGATGGTACGATGGCCAGAATGCCGCAGTTAATGGAAGTAGCACGCGAATTCGACCTGAAAATCATTACGATCAAAGATCTGATAGCATACAGACTGGAAAAAGGCGAAAGAATAGAAGGCTCCCCGCTGCACGACGATGGGGGGGCATCGATTGGAAACAATCTGATCGAAAAAGGCGAGACGGTCTTCCTTCCTACTCAAAACGGAGAGTTTATGTTAACGCCTTTCCGCGATATGACGACCGGACTCGAGCACGTAGTGCTCACCAAAGGAACATGGGAACCAGATGAACCGGTGCTATGCCGCGTGCATTCGAGTTGTATGACCGGTGATGTATTCGGCTCGATGCGATGCGAATGCGGGGAACAGTTGACAAAAGCCATGCAGATGATAGAGGCCGAAGGACGAGGTATTATTGTCTATATGAATCAGGAAGGCCGCGGAATAGGTCTGATGAATAAGATCCGGGCATACAAACTGCAGGAAGAAGGCGAAGACACCGTGGAGGCAAATGTGCATCTGGGTTTCCGGCCGGATGAACGCGACTACGGTGTAGGAGCGCAGATCTTACGCGAGATGGGAGCACTCAAACTGCGGCTCTTGACCAACAATCCCGTCAAGCGGGTAGGGTTAGAGAGTTATGGCATTCAGATTGTTGAGAATGTGCCGATTGAGATACAACCCAACAAATGGAACGAACGCTATATGCGCACCAAAAAAGATAAAATGCACCATGACCTGAAGCTCGTTTAACGAGTTTGGCACGGAATTTGAATATACGAAGTAACGATGTTAATAGTGGCATCGTGAACCATTAAAAATGTTACAATTATGAAAAAGTTAACTACACTTCTGATGACATTGGCGCTCATGAGCACCATGTTATGGGCAGACGAAACGATTACTGTTTCAGCCAACAGTTCTGACATCTCGGAAGGACTCGATCTGAAGGTTGTAGCTAAGCTGTTTGCGGAGGCTAAGAACCTGGAAGAGTTCGAGACGATGCTCAATAACCCAGACAGCGCGTTCTGTAATCTGGACTTGAACGGAGACGGACAAGTGGATTATCTGCGTGTTGTAGAGACGGGTGAAGGTAATAAACGTCTGATCGTGCTGCAGGCTATTCTCGCGAAGGATATATTCCAGGACGTAGCCTCCATATATGTGGAGAAAGACGAAAAGAACGAGGTATCCGTTCAGGTGATAGGCGATGAGTACGTCTATGGTACCAACTATATCATCGAGCCGGTTTATGTTTACAGACCTGTTATCTACGATTGGTTCTGGAGTCCTGCCTGGTATTGCTGGACCAGTCCTTGGTACTGGGGATATTATCCGGGATGGTGGTACGTTCATAGCTGCTGGGCACATGACTGGTACTGGCATCGTTGCTACACATGGCATCATCACCATCATTGGTGCTCATTCCGTCCGGGAAGACATATCCATCACGGATATCATGAGTTGTATCATGGCGTAAGTCATAGAGACTACGCAGTAGCACATCCGGAGCGTTCTTTCTCGAGCCGTAATGTAGGAATGGTCAATGCACGCGAGATCCGTAATACTACCAGTGTTCGTGGCACAGCCGTTGAACGCAATGCTTCCAGCCGGGGTGCATCGGTAAATCGCAGTGCAGCGGGCAATGAGCGCAGTCTCAACAGCGGACGTACGTTCGGTAGTTCGAATACAGTAGCTACTCGTTCAGAGGCTACCCGCACCGCAGGTACTTCAACCCGTTCGGCCACAGCTACTCCTTCCCGTTCGGCAGGAACAGCCACGACCACGCGGTCTACGAGTACACCGACATCCACTCGCTCAACAGCAACCACCGCTACGGCAACCCGTTCTACGAGCGGTACGAGCACACGTAGTACGAGTACGGCACAACCTTCTCGCTCTACGAGCGCAACAACTACTCGCTCGACCAATAGCGGTCGTTCCACGAGCGTATCCACTTCTACTCGTTCTACGAGCACGTCGGCCAGCCGTACTTCCGGCTCTTCCACCCGCAGTACACATACTGCAACGCCGGCACGTACGAGCAGCTCCAGTAGTTCCACTCACTCCAGCGGTTCATACCGCGGAAGCAGTTCAAGCAGTTCGTCTCGCTCTAGCGGCAGTTACGGCGGAGGCAGCTCTTCACGCAGTAGCGGAGGTGGCTTCTCCGGAGGCGGTAGTAGCAGAGGCGGAGGCAGCTCCAGCGGAGGTAGCCGTGGAGGCGGAGGAAGTGTCCGCAGATAAAGAAAAAAGCACCTGTGAGGGTGCTTTTTTTTGTTGGTTAGTTGTATAATTTATGCTTAATGCGCAGCAAGCATATTCTTCGGATCGAGCAGTTCGTCCAGTTGCTCTTTGCTAAGCAGACCATGCTCCAGCACTAAGTTATACACGCTCTTGCCGGTCTCAAGTGCTTCTTTGGCAATCTTGGTAGAAGCCTTGTATCCAATCACTGGATTGAGAGCCGTGACGATACCGATAGAGTGTTTTACGGTTTCCAAGTTATGCTTGCGGTTGATGGTGATGCCGTCAATACATTTGGTGCGCAGGATAGCCATGACATTCTTGAGCCATGTGATGGACTCGAAGATACACTCGGTTATTATCGGCTCCATCACGTTCAGTTGTAACTGACCTGCTTCGGCGGCGAAGGTCACTGCGGTGTCGTTTCCAATCACTTTGAAGCATACTTGGTTCGTTACCTCCGGAATCACAGGATTCACTTTTCCCGGCATGATAGAGCTACCCGGCGCCATAGGAGGCAGGTTGATCTCATGTAGACCACAGCGCGGACCGGAAGCCATCAGACGCAGGTCATTGCAGGTCTTGCTCAGTTTGACTGCCAGGCGTTTGAGAGCCGCGGAATAACTGACGTAGGCTCCTGTATCCGGTGTGGCTTCTACGAGATCACTGGCCAGTACAAAAGGTTCGCCGGTCAGTTCGCACATCTT
>JAGCFY010000178.1 GCA_017649845.1 Paludibacteraceae bacterium | reverse complement strand
GCGGAGTTGCCCTTTACCCCGAATGAGGAGAAAGAAGGTCTCTTCACCGCGCTTGGCGCCTTTATTGTGTCGCGTGAAGAACGCAAAGCATTTATCCTCCGGGGATACGCCGGAACCGGCAAAACGAGCGTCATGAGTGCGCTGGTGCGAGCCTTAAAATCGCTGCAGCAACCATGTGTCCTCCTTGCGCCTACCGGTCGGGCGGCGAAGGTGCTCAGTAAGTATTCGGGTGAACAGGCTTATACGATTCATAAGAAGATTTACCGCCAGAACCAGCTGGGTTCGGACTCTTTCTCCCTCTCTGACAACTTGCACCGACGCACCTTGTTCATCGTCGATGAAGCCTCTATGCTCTCTGCGAACCGCGATAATGCTACCTTCGGGAGCGGTTGCTTGCTTGACGACCTGGTGCGCTATGTCTATAACGACCATGGCTGTGCGCTACTGTTGCTCGGCGACGATGCACAGTTGCCGCCGGTGGGTAGTTTAAATAGCCCTGCTCTGGATGCCGATTTCATGGCAAACACCTACCGCCTCTCTGCTTTCAGTTATCAGTTATCCTCCGTCGCACGCCAAGCCCTGGATAGTGGTATTCTGGCAGAAGCCACACGCATCAGAGAGTCTTTGCTCGAGACAGCGCTCGCCCGACAAGCCGCCACTTTCTCCCTCCGCCCCGATAACAAGGATATTATCAAACTGCCCGGCGAAGAAGTGATCGAAACGTTGGAGGATAGTTTTCGCACCGTAGGAGCGGAAGAAACGCTTATTATTGCCCGGAGTAACAAAATGACCAATTTATACAATCAAGGTGTCCGAGCACGGCTCTTGTGGAAAGAGGAAGACTTATCCAATGGCGACCGACTTATGGTCACGAAAAACAACTATTTCTGGACACAGGAATACGATGATCTGGAGTTCCTCGCTAACGGTGATATGTTCGAGATAGAGCGACTGACGAACAGACATGAGATGTACGGCTTTCATTTCGCTACCGCTTCGCTACGCTCGGTTGATTATAACTGGGAGATCGATGCGCTCGTCTGGCTTGACACCTTAACGACCGACTCGCCGGAAGCCAACTATACCCTGCAACGCGAACTCTTCAGCCGGATCGCGGAGGACTACCCTATGCTGCGCAATAAACGTGAACTGGTCAAGCAGATCTACGAATCGCCTTATTACAATGCACTGCAGGTTCGGTTTGCTTATTGTGTCACCTGCCATAAAGCCCAAGGTGGTCAATGGAAACACGTCTATATCGACACCAGCGGTATAGGTGAAGATGCTGAACGCATGGCTGATGAAATAGAGCGACGGGAGTACCTCCGGTGGCTCTATACCGCTCTCACACGCGCCACAGAAAAAATCTACCTCCTCCGATAACTGCATCTTTAAAAACTAACTTTTACGACTCGTTCACGAGTCATTCACGACTCGTTTACGACTCATTTACGGGTTACCACTTAATATTTACTCATTTTTTATTTCATAAAATTTGCACATATAGATTTTTTTTTGTAATTTTGCACGCAAAATTGGAAATAAACAAACAAACTCTACTATATTTATGGAATTCAAACACTTTTACGCAATTTTTGCGGTCGTTGTAGGGTGTATGTTGTCGGCATGTCATTCGGACATTGACCTCAACAACATTGACACCCAAGCGGAGGTCGAAATGGGTTTGGCGCTACCTGTGGGTAGTTTCCATGCTACCATTGGAGACTTCTTCGGCAAAGGCATTGGTAATTTCTATGTGGACTCCCTCAACAATGATGGCGTCATTACATGGAAAGACACGTTCAAAATTGCCCGTAATTTCCACCAGGTGGACCTGGCGCAGTACATTTCCGAGAAGCAGCTCACGCTGAATGTCTATGACAAACTGCCGGCTGCGCTCCTCATCGGTTCCAACAAGCGTATTACCGGTACGGGCGACCCTATCACCTTGGATTTTGACATGCCGCTGAAACTCAAAGGCATCAACCACCCCGACTCGCTCGAGAAAGAGCGTCTGGACAGTGCGCTCATCGAGATGGCAAGCTTCACCTCGATCATAATGACCAATAACTTGCCACTCGAATGGGAATGGATCGACCAAGTGACCCTTGACCTCGGAGAGCAACTCCGCCGACCTGCAGGAAACACCATGGTGATATATGATAAGAACCGCGATAACTACGGCTACAACCAGACGATCCCTACCGAGGTCGACAACTTCACCATTAATATGATGAAGAAGAACAGCGCAGGGCAGTTCGTTGTTGGACAGGTTGTGGATTCATGTGATTTCATGATACATTTTACCTTTACTGTCCCGACCGGAACAATCGTTGACATACCGGAGGATGCAGGCTTTGACTACCACCTCGGCGTTCAGTTCATCGACTATGCCGCTATCTGGGGTAAGTTCATGCGTTCCAAAGACATGTACGATGAAGCCGTAGTGGACCTGAGCGAGAGCTGGGGGGCGCTCGATTTCATCTCCAAATGGAATGTGCCGTTCGCTGATCCGCAAATCGACATGGCTATCGTAACACGCGTTGCTGGAGCCATGAAAGTGGACGGAGACTACCTCTTCTCCGAGGATGCCGAAGGAAACAAACATTATGCTACTTTCAAGTACGGCGCTTCGACCCACCAGGATTTCCATAAACAGTTTGAAAATCATGAGTACCTCGACCCGATTACAAGCGAGATAGGCGACTCCACGACGAATATGATGATCCCGTTCGATAAAGACCCGGAGCGTGGACATATCGACCAACTCTTCCAGAATATGCCGCAGAAACTGGGGTATAAGTTCGGTATTGACTTCAATTATAGTATGACGCCGCAGATCCGTATTACTCCGAACACTGCTATTCGGATTGACGCTGTTTGTACCCTGCCCTTCATCTTTAACCAAGGGCTCTCGATGGATTATATCGACACCATCAGCGATATCAACCTTAGCCAGTATAGCATTGACTCGCTGCTCAAGGAAGTAAACTTTGTGGATACCATGAAGGCTACCGACGTGACGCTTTACCTCAAAGCGCAGAATATGATTCCTTTGGATGTATATGCTTCCATGCGATGCTTGGATGCTGCTGGCTTGGAAATCAAGGATCCTGACGATCCGACCAAGCCGCTGCTCCTCTTCCCCACGGATACAATCACACTCAAAGCGCCTAACTTCGTCAAAGAAGGAGGTAACTGGATGCCTAAAACCCCGGGAGAGACTCTTATCACGGTGCAACTGACAAAACGGCAGCTTGACCTACTCCCGCTCATTAAGCACATCCGCTATACGGCAATTATCAACGATAAATCGCTCGAAGATGCATATAGCAAAGGCCTCAGTAACATCCGTATTACGGACGATCAGGGTATGAACCTTAAGATAGGCATTACGGCTCATGTGGATGCTATCTTGAATTTAAACGGAGATAAAAACCAATAAATAGGAGGGCACAACAATGAAAGCAATGAAAAAATCTCTTCTCGCTGCCCTCGTGGCAATCTTCGCTATCAGTGCGAATGCACAGCAAGTGACGACGCTCTATTTTTTGGAGAATGCCCCAATGAGGCATACCATCAACCCTGCCCTGCAACCGGTGAGCAAAGGGTTTATCAATTTCTCTCCGCTTGGATGGATGTCTCTCGGTATCGGCAATAACTCGCTTACCGTGAGCGATGTGCTCTTCGTGGATCCTGCAACAGGCAGGACGATCACTCCGCTCCACCCGAATGCTGACACCAATGCGTTCCTCAGGCAGATGCGTAACATGACCTATTTCAACGGCGATGCTACGCTTGGTATTATCAACATGGGCTTCCGTATCAAGGACGATGGGTTTCTCATGATCGGTCTCAACGAACGCTTCGAGGGGGGTGCTACGCTGCCTAAATCGATGTTCAATTTCCTGCTCGGTGGCGGTATGACCGATCTCACAGGAGGTATTAACACCATCGGCCTCTCCGGTCTCGGTATGGGCCTGACAGCCTACTCCGAACTTAGCGGAGGATATAGCCATAAGATCAATGACCAGTGGACAATCGGTGGTAAACTGAAATTGCTCCTCGGTCAGGTATATGGCGGTCTGAACGCACGCAACCTGAATATTGACGCTAATGCCGAGCAATGGCATTTGTACGGAGATCTGGGCATGAATGTCAGCGGGCCGATCAACATGGCATATCTGGATAAATATGTCAATGGCAAGAACGCACGCGAGATATATGACGGCTTTGCCGGTAATGGCGGTGCAGGCAATGAGTTCAACCAAGATAGCTTGATCAATACCAAAAACTGGCAGCAGTTCTTAGTGCCTTCAGGCTATGGTGCTGCTATCGACTTCGGTTTCACCTGGAAACCTATCGAGAACCTGCAGATTAGTGCTGCTATTACAGACCTCGGATTCATCTATTGGGCAAAAAGCAACCAGTATAAATGTACGATTGATACCGTCTTTGACGGTGTAGGTCAGATCGACTACAGCGATCCCCGCTATCACGAGAACCATGACCCGAATCAACCCTTCTCTACCGATAGCTTGATGAGCGCGGTACAGGAGAACTTGATGGGGCTTCTCGGAGGTATTAAAATGGCTTCCTCCGGCAAGGGTTTTGCTAAGATGACATCAGCACGACTCAACGTCGGTCTGGATGCTAATTTCTGGGACAACAGAGTTGGTGTAGGTATCGTTTCTGCTACCCGCCTTTATAACGCACGTCTCTACGAGGAAGTGACCTTCGGTGTTGCTTTCCGACCCGTGAACTGGTTCAATATTGCAGCTACCTATTCGCTCATGAATAACGGTAAATACAGCAATATCGGTGCGGGCTTGAGCTTTATGCCGTACGATGGTATTAATATGACCCTCGCGATGGATTATATCCCTACGAGCTATGCCGCCCTGCCTAATAGCGATCCTGCAGCAGCTAAGCAGTATTTCCTGCCCGATAAAGCAAAGATGTTCAACCTCGCCTTAGGATTCTCTATCTGCTGGGGTTCGAACAGACGTGACAAAGATAAAGATGGTGTATGGGATAAACTCGATATGTGTCCTGAGACCCCGCGCGGCGTAGCGGTAGATGAACAAGGCTGCCCGCTCGACGAGGACCACGACGGAGTACCTGACTACCTCGATCATTGCCTCGGTACACTGCCGCAAGCGGTACCGTATATCGACTCCGTAGGATGCGACAAGGATTCGGATGGAGATGGCGTAGAGGACTATCGCGATAAATGTCCGGGCACGCCGAAAGAAGCATGGGGAAAAGTGGATACACTGGGTTGCCCGCTCGATACAGACGGCGACGGAGTACCTGACTACCTCGATGAATGTCCGGATACGCCGGAAGCTGCGCGTGGCATGGTAGATGAGAAAGGATGCCCGAAAGACAGCGATGGCGACGGAGTGCCTGATTATATGGACGAGTGCCCGAATACACCGGAAGCAGCGCGCGCTATGGTTGACAAACGCGGTTGCCCGACAGATGGCGATGGCGATGGAGTACCTGACTATCTTGACGAATGTCCGGATACACCGGAGAAAGCTATCGGATACGTGGACGCTAAGGGATGCGAACTCGATAGCGATGCGGATGGAGTACCTGATTACAAAGATGAGTGTCCTGCTGTTCCGGGTCTCAAAGAAAACAAGGGTTGTCCGGAACTGAAACGCGAAGTACGCAAACTGCTCGAGAAAGCAATGCAAGGTATTGAGTTTGAGACCGGCAAGGCTACTATCAAGAAAAAATCCTTCCCGCTCCTCGACCAAATCGCTGCTATCTTCATCGAGAACAGCAATTATATCATTGAGGTGCAAGGTCACACAGATAACACAGGTAAGGCAGATCTGAATAAGACCCTCTCGCAGAAACGCGCAGACGCAGTTAAGGATTACATGGTTAAGAAAGGAGTAGATGCAGGCCGTATGACTGCTGTAGGTTATGGTCAAGATCAGCCGATCGCAGACAACAATACCAAAGCCGGACGCGCTAAAAACCGCCGTGTAGAGTTTAAGATCAGCTTCGAGGAAGTACATGTTGAGACCATCCTTGACCACGCCGATCCTGCACCCGAAACCCCGGCTGCTCCGGCAGATAGTACTGCAATAAATCAATAAAAAACAAATTATATGGGAAGAGCTTTTGAATATCGCAAAGCGACAAAATTGAAAAGATGGGGACATATGTCCCGTACATTTACGAAATTAGGTAAGGAAATCACGATTGCAGCCCGCGAGGGCGGACCGGATCCCGACTCTAACCCGCGTCTGCGTGCATTGATTCAGCAATGTAAACGCGAAAACATGCCGAAGGATAATATAGACCGCGCTATCAAAAAAGCGACCGATAAATCGTCCGAAGGATATAAGGAGATCAACTACGAGGGATATGGACCACATGGTATCGCAATCTTTGTTGAGACCGCTACAGACAACCACATGCGTACCGTAGCGAACATCCGCTCCTATTTCACCAAATTCGGCGGAACGCTCGGTACACAGGGTTCGCTCCAGTTCCTCTTTGACCGCAAGGCCTGCTTTACCGTCACTATGAAAGACGGTATTGATCTGGATGAACTCGAACTTGAGTTAATTGATTTCGGTGTAGAGGAACTCGGTGTGGATGAGGAAGAAGGCACACTGATCATCTATTCCGATTTCAACGAAGCGATCAATATGCAGAAATATCTGGAGGAGAACGGCTTCGAGATCCAAGCGATGGAGTTCGTTCGTATTCCGAACGACACCAAGCAGTTGACCGAAGAGCAACGCGAGTCTGTACAAAAACTCATTGATAAGATCGAAGAGGACGAAGATGTACAGAACGTCTTCACCAACATGGCGGAGTAAGGTTGAAAGTTTAAAGTTGAATGTTTAGAGATGATTATCTCCGATTATTTTAAACTAACAGAACGTCAGGCTGAGCAATTCGCTCAGCTTGACGCACTTTATCGAGACTGGAACAGTAAGATCAATGTAATCTCACGCAAGGACATTGATAATTTGTACGAGCACCATGTGCTACATTCACTCGCTATCGCCAAATGGATTCCTTTTCAACCGGGTACTACGATACTCGATGTAGGCACAGGAGGCGGTTTTCCGGGTATTCCGCTCGCTATCCTCTTTCCTGAGTGTCAGTTTATGCTGATAGACTCGATCGGAAAGAAGATCAAAGTGGCCTCCGAAATAGCACAAACTCTTGGTCTCACCAATGTAGTATGCAAACAAGAACGGGCAGAAGAAGAGAAACAAAAGTTTGATTTTGTTGTCTCTCGCGCTGTCATGCCTCTACCCGACCTGGTGAAGTTAGTGCGCAAGAATATCTCGTCCAAACATAAGAACGCGATACCTAATGGTATCGTCGTACTCAAAGGAGGAGATCTGAAAGCAGAACTGGCGCCTTATCAAAAAACTGCAGAGGTCACCCCCTGCAGTCAATGGTTTAAAGGCGAGTGGTTTGAAACCAAGCAAGTTATTTACCTCCCCCTGTAAATCATCAATTTGAAATTTCAGCCCCCATCGGGGTATAAATCTTCTCTCCGCGCTGGATATACAACTGTCCTCCGCGGAGTATTTTTTTGCTCTCTACTCTCAACTCTAAACTCTCAACACCTTCGGTAGAAGGTTTGTATCCATCGTCCATCGGTTCTTTATGCGTCATAGCGTAGTTAAGATACATCTCGAGCATTGTATAGCCGCTCTCATGGCGTGTATTTTGGTCCGCTACTGCTGGATCACATCCGTTCTCCGTTTCCCATACATCCGGCATACCATCGAGATCGGCGTCAAAAGATGAAAGAGAAAAACCTAAAGAGTCGATCGACGGATAGTTATAGAAACCTTCCGCATC
>JAGCFY010000177.1 GCA_017649845.1 Paludibacteraceae bacterium | reverse complement strand
GGCTATTGGCGATAAAGTCTTGCAGCGAAGCGGTCTTACAGTGAACGAAGCGAACGGTCTTACAGCAAAGCGGTCCAACAGCGCAGCGGTCGAGAAGCGCAAGCTTCTCTATGCTAACCTCAACTCCTTCATCACCCAGGTCCTCGGCGGTCTGTGGCATGGCGCGAGTTGGAATTTCATTATCTGGGGCGGCATCAACGGCATCGGTATGATCGTGGAGAAGATCTGGCGGGGTATGAACTGGCATCTGAGGATGGCGTGTATGGCAGTTCTCACCGCCTCCCTCTGGCTCGCGGTCTATACCACCAACCTGCCCGCATGGCGACTGTTCGCCGTCTGGTCCTCTATCGTCGCCGCCGGAACGCTTATCCGATATATCTACTGGCTCATCGAAGGAAAATTACAAATCACAAACCACAAACTACAAATCACAAACGCCCTAAGCAACGCGTGGGCGATTGCCCAGACCTTCACCTTCATCACCTTCACACGTCTTTTCTTCCGCTCGTCCAGCAATCTTGATCCGGCTACGGCGAACGAAGTGGCGTGGGCGACGGCGAAGAATATGGTGAATCAGATCGGCGGTGCGTGGTCGAATGCTATCATACCGTCTTTCCTCTGGGAGTACCGATGGGTAGTGGCGATGTTCGTTGCCGGAATGGTCATCCACTGGCTGCCTACTAACTGGAAACGCCGTTACCGCCTGGCTTTCTCCGCCATGCCCTTGTGGGTTATGGTCCTGGCCGTTTGCCTCGCCATCGTCGTCATCTACCAGTTCGTCACCGCCGACATGCAACCGTTTATTTATTTTCAATTTTAATATGATCGCTTTATTCGTCGTTTTTGACCATTTTTGTGAGCATCGCAGATGCGTATTTTCGTAAGCGCTTGCTTGAATAAAAAAATAAATTTATTTATGTTTATCGCTGGCGCAAGGATAGCAAAGGCTGTTAGTACGGCTTCCGCCGGACGGGAGCATAAGACTATTAAGCGGCGTATCATGCTCGCATGAATACGCGATTAAGAGGATTTTACTATCCTCCAAGCAAGCGCGCGTTTTTGATTAACTAAAAAATATTCATTAATCATTATTTGTAATTATGCTAATAGGTCTTACAGGCGGAATAGGAAGTGGCAAATCCACTATTGCACGAGCTCTCGCAGCCCGCGGCTTTGCCGTCTATGACTGTGACCGCGAAGCCAAACGCATCATCGCCGAGAACCCCGCCGTGCAGCAACAGATCATCGCCCTCTTCGGCGAAGAAGCTTTTGTGGACGGAGTGTATAATACGCAATATATCAGTAAATGTGTCTTCTCTCCCCCTTCAGGGGGAGTCGGAGAGGGTCTTACTCCCCCTCCAGGGGGAGCAGGAGGGGGTCTGCAAGCCCTCAACGCCATCATCCATCCCGCGGTAAAGGAAGACATCCTTTCTTCCCCCTTTAGGGGGACTAAGAGGGGGTCTAGGGGTCTGCTCTTCATCGAATCCGCCATCCTCTTCGAGTCCGGCCTGGACGCACTCTGCGACCGGATCATCATCGTTGACGCACCGGAGGACATCCGCATCGCCCGCACTATCGCACGGGACTACCATGGCGACGCCACACCTGAGAACATCAATAAGGTATGCGCCCGCATCCGCGCACAAGATACTCTCTCCCCCTTCAGGGGGAGCAGGAGGGGGTCTTGTGGAGCTGGAGGGTCTCTCATTATTCTTAATGACGGCTCCGTCTCCATCAGCGATCTGGCGGATACGATCCTTCATTGGCTGCAAAAATAAGATAAATTTGCATATATCAAAAATTATTTGTACCTTTGCAGCCGCAAAGGTTTGTATTGGGGTATTAGCTCATCTGGCTAGAGCACAACACTGGCAGTGTTGAGGTGAGCGGTTCGAGTCCGCTATACTCCACAAGACATACAGGCGCAAGCGTGCGCCAAGAAAAGCGTAATAAGCCGAAAAGCTTGATACTTTGAAACTTCGACACTTCCTAAGTATCACGACCGGAAGGTCTCTATTTACCCAAGTACGGTTTATGCACGCTCACGTTATAAGCGTGAGTTTTTCGTGCATAGATTTGGGTAAATAGGTAGTCGAAGACCTCAAAGTATCAAATCGAAGCAAACGAGAGCCCGCGCTTTTTCGTATGTCTATGGCTACATGAAGAAATTTATACTCACCTCATAAAACATACACACGTATGAAACAATTTCTAACAATGGCATTGGCACTGCTGGTGGCAGTAGCGATGCATGCACAGAGTACCATCGAACCGAATGGTATTGCTATCACAAAACCCGCCGAAGGAATACATTTGTATGTTGGTGATACCTGCCAACTGACAGCAACGGTATATCCTGCTAATGCGTCTGATAAGTCCGTTAGATGGTCCTCCGAAGACCCTTCAGTGGCTACCATAGCCCCCCATACGGGTATAGTAAAAACAAGAAGGGCGGGGTCTGCCACTATCATAGCGAAAACCAGTAATGATCTCGAGGATTTCGTCGAGTTGGAAGTATTAGAGCCAATTGTTCAACCGACCACCTATACCATCCGCTTCCTTGATTGGAATGGTACGGAGTTACAGTCTTCGCAGGTCGGCGAGTACGAGACACCGGTATATAACGGCGATACACCGACTCGTGCAGGGGATAACTCAAATGCCTATTATGCGGTAGATTATACGTTCACCGGATGGAGTCCGTTTATCGTAGCGGCTACCTCCGATGCTGACTATACGGCGCAATATAAGACTTCGCTCACATGGAAGGGGAATCCTGATGTAGTGGTTTCCAGTGCTGAGCGCAGTGGCATACGCGCCACAACCGGCTTTGCCAAAGAAGGAGTTACGCTCACTTTTGCACAAGGCAGCGGCTCGCAGGCTCCGGGACCGGGGAACTTAGACTATTATTATCCCTTAAATATGTATGAGGGAAATACGCTCACCATCCGCAGCGCCGATACTATCGTAGGAATCGATTGGGGAACGAATGAAAGCTTCGAAACTTCTTATTTCTCTTCCGGTCAGATTTACGCGAATGCAGCCAATAATCACGCATGTTGGGTAGGTGAGACCACCGAGTTGGTGTTCACTATCCCTGAGGGAGGCTGGGATTTCGCGCAAGTATTGGGTCAAAATCCTCCGGCTATTTCGATATATCTTAAGGTGCGCCATGAGAGTCTCACTTTGACGGATGGTAAGGTATGGCCGGACGCAGCGCTGCTGTATGATTTCAACGGCAATGGCTATAAAGGCGGTTGGTTGATTGACGACTACGCGAACGGATTTGCAGCCAAATCGTTCACTTGCATCCCAGGTAAATATTTCGGGCAGGGTGACAATCTCGTGCCGAACGGATTTATGGAGGATGTTAACCGCGACGGCATTATTGACGGTGGTTGTTTCTATAATGTGGGAGTTGGCGGTAAAGTCGGATCGTGGAGCGCTATAGATGCCCGCGCCGCTATTAGCGAAGGAGACAGTTATCGCGTAGAAGATGCACTCTTGTTGCATAACTGCGACCTTAATAACGACGGAAGACCGGATATGCTCCAAATAAAAGGAGGAAATGGTGTTTATTACTATAATATTCTCTACCAACAGGCGGATGGTTCGTTCCTTAAAGAGCGAATGAATATCATGACGGAGGAGGAATATTTGACGAAATTCAAACCGTCCGCATGGAGTTCTACGAATGCGCCGAATACGTATGGCCTTTTCTTCCCGCCAACTTATACTACCGTTCCTTTCTTGTCCGGTGTATCGCTGTCTGATGGTCATAGTCCTAAACGTCGTGTAGAGAAAGCCCCGGGAATAGGAACAGCTGTTACCGCGCCTACCAAAGCCATCGACATGAATGCCGACGGACGGATGGATCTTGTAGATGAGGCACAAGGCATCGTTTATTATAACATGGGAGATGGTAAATGGGTGAAATTTGAAACAGGAGGTGAGGTGCACACGGCGGACTTGAACAACGATGGATTTGTGGACTTTATCTATCCGGGAACCAAACTGCAAACACTCATTTACGACGGCAACGGTTCGTACAGGCAGCAGATCTTGTTCCAAAACATTCAAGTGGACCGGACACTGTATGTCTATGATTTCGACCACGATGGAGACGTAGATATTCTGGTTACTTTCTCCGCCCCGGCTAACTCTACCGGCTATGCGTATACGATGTTCTTCCAAAACGATGGACAAGGTAACTTTACGCAACTGGAAGAACAAGACTACGGTGAGTTACAACTTGTCTTTGCCGCTTGTCAGGATATCAATAGCGACGGCTATTACGACATATTGGCGTTTGTGGCGAATGAAGGAACGATAGGCAACGAGGTATATGTGCTTTACGGACAAGCCAACATGCTGTTTGCTGCGGCGCAGAAACTGTATGACGTCAATCTGAGTACATTAGGCATAGGATGGGAGGCGGTTACTAATAACGATTTGCGCCTGCACGTTGAAGATATCGATAATGACGGCAAGATGGAGATCTGGACTTCCATAACCGGTTCGGATCAATGGAACGGCTACCATGATACCTATATCTTCAAGCCGACAGGCACGACAGCCAATACGGCTCCTACGGCGCCTGCTCAACCGGAGATTATCTACGAGAACGGTATGATGCGTGTCACCTGGGGTAACGGAGCAGATGCAGAGACCGCGACCAATGATCTGACTTATGCCTTGCGTATCGGTACTACTCCAGGCGGT
>JAGCFY010000176.1 GCA_017649845.1 Paludibacteraceae bacterium | reverse complement strand
GTATAGTTATTGGTCTCCATTTAATCT
Organism: Paludibacteraceae bacterium; assembly: GCA_017649845.1. Lineage (GTDB taxonomy): Bacteria > Bacteroidota > Bacteroidia > Bacteroidales > Paludibacteraceae > Colicola. The sequence continues at coordinate 5,029 of JAGCFY010000176.1, read as the reverse complement.
CCTAATTGTCCCTATTCGGTAGTCTCTCGTTAGTGTCTCGCTAGTCTGATTTGGCTATACTAATCCCTGCTCTACCATAGCATTCGCCACCTTCATAAAGCCGGCGATGTTGGCACCTTTGACGTAATTGATATATCCGTCTTCCTCCGTGCCGTATTTGAGGCATGCCACATGGATATCCGCCATGATCGTGCGGAGCCGCTGGTCCACTTCCTCTGCCGTCCATTTGAGTCGCATCGAGTTCTGGGTCATCTCGAGTCCGGAAGTAGCCACACCTCCGGCATTGGATGCCTTCCCCGGCGAATAGAGAATCTTAGCGCCCTGGAAGACAGCAATAGCTTCCGGTGTAGAAGGCATGTTAGCTCCTTCGGTAACACAGAAACAACCGTTGTTGACCAGGTTCTCGGCATCTGCTTTCTCTATCTCGTTCTGCGTAGCACAGGGCATCGCGATATCGCATGCTATCTTCCACGGCCGTTCGCCTGCAAAATACTGTGCCTGCGGATATTTGGATACATACTCCTTGATACGTCCGCGGCGTACATTCTTCAGCTCGAACACAAACGCCATCTTCTCTTCATTCAGCCCTTCCGGATCATAGATAAAGCCGTCGGAATCGGAGAGTGTCAGCACTTTGGCGCCGAGTCTCATAGCTTTCTGCGCCGCAAACTGCGCCACATTACCGGCACCGGAGATGCATACTTTCTTTCCCTCAAAATTCAGTCCGCGGGTAGCCAACATCGCTTCTGCGAAATAGCAAGCGCCGTATCCCGTAGCCTCCGGACGCATGAGGCTTCCGCCCCAGGTCTGACCCTTACCGGTAAGCGTGCCTGTAAACTCATCACGCAGACGCTTATACTGGCCGAACATATATCCTATCTCTCGTCCTCCTACACCGATATCTCCAGCCGGCACATCCGTGTCTGCGCCTATATGACGCTGCAACTCCGTCATAAAAGACTGGCAGAACCGCATCACTTCCGCATCCGATTTACCTCTCGGCGAGAAATCTGATCCTCCTTTTGCGCCGCCCATCGGCAGCGTGGTCAAGGCATTCTTGAAGGTCTGCTCAAAAGCCAAAAACTTCATAATAGACAGGTTGACCGACGCATGAAAACGTATACCGCCTTTGTAGGGACCGATGGCAGAATTCATCTGCACTCTAAATCCGCGATTGATCTGCACTTCGCCCTGGTCATCCATCCACGGCACTCGAAACATGATCACTCTCTCGGGCTCCACGATTCGCTCCATCACTTTCTGCTCGCGCAGATAAGGATAAGCCATAATCATCGGCGCTACCGATTCAATCACTTCACGGACGGCCTGGTGAAACTCCTTCTCGCCCGGGTTTTTACTAATGAGGTCCGCCATAAAAGCGTCCACATACATCTGAGTCTGTTTGTCCATAATTGTACCTTAAATTTTTGTTTTAAACAAAATAGCGCACAAAGTTACGTAAAAATTCTGATATATGCAAATCTATAAATAAAAAATATGGAAAAATTTACGCGCGCTTGCGTATGTGAAAAATATTTTGTACCTTTGCACCCAAATTGCGGGAATATGCAGTTGAACGAATGAATATCGAACGAATGAACGAATAATAAATACATCATATGGAATTAAGTGAACAAGAAATCGTACGCCGTCAGAGTTTGCAAACCATGCGTGAACTGGGAATAGATCCCTACCCTGCGGCGGAGTATGAAGTGACCGGCTATTCAACCGATATCAAGGCCGGTTTTGTAGATCGCGCCGAGGGAGAGCCCGAGCCTGATGCTCCTTGGTTTACCGGCAAGCAAGTGCGTATAGCGGGACGACTGATGAGCAAACGGATCATGGGCAAGGCATCGTTTATCGAGATCCAGGACAGCAAAGGTCGTATCCAGGTGTATGTATCGAGAGACGATATCCAAGCGCCTGTTGCCGAAGGCGAACAGCCGACGACCGTAGAGCAGCAGATGTACAATGTGGTATTCAAGAAACTATTAGATATCGGCGATTTCATCGGTATTGAAGGCTTCGTCTTCCGTACACAGATGGGTGAGATCAGCGTACATGCGAAGAAACTGACCGTACTGGCCAAGAGTCTTCGTCCGCTGCCGATCGTCAAATACAAAGACGGCGTAGCGTATGACGGATTCAACGACCCGGAGCAACGTTACCGCCAGCGGTATGTGGATCTGGTGGTGAACGAAGGCGTGAAGGAAACATTCCTGAAACGTGCCACCATCCTGAGAACCATGCGTCAAGTATTTGACGAAGCGGGTTATACCGAGGTAGAGACGCCTATCCTGCAGCAGATTGCCGGCGGAGCCTCAGCCCGTCCGTTCATCACCCATCATAACTCGCTGGACGTAGATATGTATCTGCGTATCGCGACCGAGCTGTATCTCAAGCGGCTGATAGTAGGCGGATTTGAGGGAGTATATGAGATCGGTCGTAATTTCCGCAACGAAGGTATGGACCGCAGTCACAACCCCGAGTTTACCTGCATGGAGCTGTATGTACAATACAAGGACTACAACTGGATGATGGGTTTCACGGAGCAGTTGCTGGAGAAGATTGCGATTGCGGTCAACGGCACTACCAAAGTGCAGATCGGCGATCATGAGATTGATTTCAAAGCGCCATACCGCCGTCTGCCTATCCTCGATGCCATCAAGGAGAAGACAGGTCTGGATCTGGCCTCTATGAGCGAAGAAGAGATTCGCGCAGAGGCAAAGAAACTGGGCGTAGAAGATACCGAGCATATGGGCAAAGGCAAGCTGATTGACGAGATCTTCGGCGAGACATGCGAGGGTGCGTTTATCCAGCCTACTTTCATTACCGATTATCCGGTAGAGATGAGTCCGCTAACGAAGATGCACCGCTCCAAACCCGGTCTGACCGAGCGGTTTGAGCTGATGGTGAACGGCAAAGAGTTAGCCAATGCATACAGCGAGTTGAATGACCCGATTGACCAGTATAACCGCTTCGTAGAGCAGATGAAGTTGGCAGACAAGGGTGATGACGAAGCGATGGTGATCGACCATGATTTCATGCGTGCGCTTGAGTACGGCATGCCGCCTACATCCGGTATCGGTATCGGTATTGACCGTCTGGCCATCCTGATGACCGGCCAACCGACCATACAGGAAGTATTGTTATTCCCGACGATGAAACCGGAGGCATAATATGTATCGTAAAATAGCTATATTAGGTTCCGGTAGTTGGGCGACCGCCTTGGCTAAGATAGTGATGCAGAACCAAGGCGAGATCAACTGGTTCATCCGCCGACAGGAGGTAATAGACGAGTTTATCGCTACCGGCAAGAACCCGACCTATTTGGGTGCTGCCGAGTTTGACGTAAGTCGTATCCATTTCTCAGCGGATATCAACCAGACCGTAGCGCAATCAGATGTGCTTATTCTGGCTATTCCATCTCCGTATGTGAAACAATCGCTCAATAAGATCCGCCGGGACATGACCCACAAAGTAGTGATCTCGGCAGTCAAAGGTATGATTCCCGACGAGAATGTGATCATCACCGATTATCTGCATAACCGCTTCGGTATACCGATGGACCAGTTAGGAGTGATAGCCGGTCCGTGTCATGCCGAGGAGATCGCATTAGAGCGGCTGAGTTACCTGACTATCGGATGCGAGAACCGCAGTAATGCAGAGATATGGGCGAAACTATTCCAGACATCCTATGTCCACACCACTATCTCGAGCGATGTGATCGGACTGGAGTACAGTTCGGTAATGAAGAATATCTACGCCATCGCCGCCGGTATGTGTCAAGCGTTGCATTATGGCGATAATTTCCAGGCTGTGCTACTATCCAATGCCATTCAGGAGATCCAACGGTTTGCGACCGCGATGAGCAATGTGCCACGCGATATCACGATGTCCGGTTATCTGGGTGACGTGCTCGTGACCGGTTATTCCCAGTTCAGCCGCAACCGTCAGTTCGGCCAGATGTTGGGACTGGGTTATTCCGTCAAGGCTGCTCAGATGGAGATGGAGATGGTAGCAGAAGGTTATTACGGCACCAAGGCGATCTATGAGGCTAACCAACGTATGAAAGTAGCGTTACCGATCGTAGATGCCATGTACGAGATACTATATAACCGCCAGAAGGCGAAACCGATTATCAAGTCACTAACTACTAAATTACAATAATCATGAAACTATGTTTGAAGAACGCTAAGGGTTTTGTAGAAGCCGAAGCGCTGAAGAAATTGGAATCCCGGACAGAGGCTGCTAACCTCTTGCTGGAGAACGGTCAAGGAGCCGGAAACGACTACATCGGATGGGTACATCTGCCCTCCTCTATCACGGATGAGTTTCTGGCAGAAGTGCAGGCGAGTGCAGACGAACTGCGTCGTCGATGCGAGGTAGTGATAGTAGCCGGTATCGGTGGGTCATACCTCGGGGCACGTGCCGTTAACGAAGCTTTAGCTTCGTCCTTTGATGCATTTGTAGCCAAGGACCGCAAAAATCCGTATGTGGTATATGCCGGCAATAATATCGGCGAGGACTATCTGGCAGAGTTGATGGAGTTCCTCGCTGACAAGCAGTTCGGTATCATCAATATCTCCAAATCGGGTACAACGACCGAGACCGCTCTTGCTTTCCGTCTGCTGAAGACCATGCTGGAGAAGCAGGTAGGCAAAGAGGAAGCGAAACATCGTATTGTAGCGGTTACAGACCGCGCCAAAGGTGCGCTCCGCAGCCTGGCAACCAAAGAAGGATACAAGACTTTCGTTATCCCTGATAACGTAGGTGGTCGTTTCTCCGTCCTCACGCCGGTAGGTTTGCTGCCGATCGCAGTAGCAGGAGGCGATATCAAAGCGCTCGTTAAGGGAGCACAGGACATGGAGAAAGCAACGGATATCAAGATTCCGTACGCCGAGAACCCGGCATGCCAGTATGCAGCTATGCGTAATGCCCTTTATCAAAGCGGTAAGAAGATCGAGATCCTCGTGAATTTCAACCCGAAACTGCATTATTTCAGCGAGTGGTGGAAGCAACTCTACGG
>JAGCFY010000022.1 GCA_017649845.1 Paludibacteraceae bacterium | reverse complement strand
TTGTTTACCATCAAGACCTTCACGGTTAAGTTCGTCGATTGGGACGATACCACACTAAAGACCGAAACGGTAGAGTGGGATAAAGATGCAACTGCTCCGGCAGAGCCGACACGCTCAGGATACACGTTCATTGGTTGGGACAAGAGCTTCAAGAACGTGAAAGAGAACCTGACCGTCAAAGCGACCTACAAAGCGAACTCGCAAGGTATAGATGAGGTACAGGATGCATCCGGTGCACGCAAAGTACTTCGTGACGGTCAGCTGTATATCGAGCACAACGGCAAGACGTACAATGCGCAGGGCGCGAGGCTGTAGGACCGGCGCAAGCGCCTGTAAGATAAGAGAAGGAGAGTCGCTTGATTGAGCGGCTCTCTTTTTTGTATGAGACAGTAGTGCAAGTAGGGAGTGCTGCACTAGAACAGACTTAAATCGGCATCGGTGATGGTGCCTTTTGGGCGTTTCTTACCGCGACTGGGATTAAGGAAAGTAGTGTTTTGTGTTGTAGCGGAAGGAGCAAAAGGCGAAGTATAACGACCGATATAAGGCGCAATGATATTACGCGTCTGGTCGTCCGTCCAGTTACACTTATCTACAATCCACACCAGATAACTGCGGTCGATACGCAGCATCGATTCGATAGACTCGCCTTTGTGACCGCCTTGGGTGAGATAGTAGAAACCGCCCTTTTTGACCAGCCATCGGTCGAAACAGATAAACCCGAACTCGTCGCGTTGTGCCCATTCCCAACCATGCGCCGCTACCTGCGCTTTGAAGACCTCGATGGTAGCCATCACATCATCCAGCGAGTTATGCGCGCCTTCAAACGGATGACCGTAATAACGCGTATAGGCTGCGGTGAGGTTGTTTTGCAATTTCTCTCCGTTCTCACCTACCTGTCCGGCCGTGTGAATACGCTCCAACAGCAATGCATCGTACCAGGTACGGTTATCAAAGTCGAAGTTCAGTCCCAATCGCGCGAGGTTATAATGGAGAATCGGTGCATCATAGCCGTTGCCGTTATAGGACAACATATCGCAGCCGTTGGTGAATGCAATCAGGTCATCATAGATGCTGCGAAGACTGACTCCGTTAGTTTGGAGAAATTCCTTGGATATATGGTGCACTGCCTCGGCTTCCTTCGGAATCTCAAATTCCACTTCAGGCAGAATATACCAATCGCGCTGGTCAATCACTTGCCAGTCATCCGTGTCAAACTTAACCAACGAGAGTTGGATGATGTGGTCTTTTTGCACGTCAAGACCTGTGGTCTCGGTATCAAAACAAACGAGTTTCATTCTATATAAAGTACTAAGCCCTTCAGGTACTCGCCTTCCGGGTGATAAATATTTATCGGATGATCTTGCGGTTGATGGAGTTGGTGGAGGATTCGCACTTTGCGTCCTACCTGCGCTGTGGCGCTGAAAACAGCCAATCGGAACGCCTCTTTGTCCACTGCCTGCGAACAGGAGAAAGTAAAGAGAATGCCGCCCGGCCGAATCATTTCGATGGCCTTGGCGTTGATGCGTTGGTATCCGCGGAGAGCGTTCTTGACGGCATCGCGATGTTTGGCAAATGCAGGTGGATCAAGGATGATAAGGTCATAAGTACGGTTTTGTGCCTTCTGGGAAGCTAAGTACTCAAAGGCGTCTGCAGTTACTGCGGTATGGTTGGTCGCCTTCGGGAAGTTCTTCGCCACATTAATATTGACAAGGTCAATCGCTTTTTGACTTACATCAACGGAGTCTACGGAACGCGCACCTCCACGCAATGCATAGAGCGAGAAACCACCGGTGTAACAGAACATATTAAGCACGTCCTTGTCTGCGGCATAGCGCTCCACGAGAGCCCTGTTCTCCCGTTGATCAATGAAGAAGCCTGTTTTCTGCCCTCTCAGCCAGTCAATGCGGAAAGAGAGTCCGTTTTCCTTACTCCAGAAATCCTGACTTTCAACTCCTGTAGTCTCGGTTAGCCAGCCGACCCGGTTTCCTTCTACGGGTGCCTTAAACGGCAGCGTGTCATCGGATTTGTAGTATACATTTTGCACCTGCGGCACTTCGGCGATGATCGCATCGGCAATCTCGTTGCGGCTCATGTGAATCCCGATAGAGTGCGCTTGTACAACAGCCGTATCGGCATAGATATCGACGATCAGTCCCGGTACAAAATCTCCTTCTCCGTGAATCAAACGAAAAGTATTGTTGTCCGGTTGTACCAAGCCTAAGGTCTCCCGTACTTTATATGCCGCGCGGATACGTTGCAACCAATAGTCTGCGGGCAAGGTCTCTACACCAAAGGCGAGTATTCGCACGGCAATCGAACCAATCTGCCAGTGTCCTACGCCGAGCACTTCGTCCGCCGCCGAACGCACGCAGACAAGTTCGCCTTCTTCCGGAGCAGCAGCTTTATGCGTAGCATCAAGCACTACGCGGGCGATAGCTCCCGAGAAGACCCAAGGATGAAAGCGCTTGAGCGATTCTTCCTTATGCGGTTTGAGATAAACAGTGGTCATTCTACACCGTGTGTATGCTTATGATATGCGTGCAACGAGAGGTTATCGCTGACGTATTTGAGACTATGTAAGCGCTTGAAACCCAATGCGGCAATAAATGCCAGTTCCATGTCAAAGACGCAGTCTTTATAGTCTGATTGCAGCACAAAGTCACAATTCGAATAGCATATGGCTTGTTTGATTTGTCCGTTGCCTTTTGTGCATTGTAATTGATCCAATTTCAACTCGGGTTCCGGATAAGTCACGTTAGGATGATTCAGTCGCACTTCGGTCACTTCAACCCACGTACCGAGATCAAAGTTCGAACTGCCTGCATAGCCAATGTTATAGATTTCCGCTTTGCGGTCTAGGTTTTGCAGACTACGGATGATATTGATGGCTCCGACACCCGAAAAAATAAGCTGTGCATCGCTCAGATCGAGGCCCAACTGTTCGCGCACTTTGTCCAGCAAAACGCGCTCACCTTCCTCAGCCATTATAATGTATTTCGCCATAATTGTCAAATTTGGGCGCAAAGGTACAAAAATATTTGCACATATCAAAATTTTTGACAATTTTGAGTGTGATTTATGGGTATAATCGCGTATGTAAAGGCAAAAAAAATACCTTTTTTGACACTTTTCTTTGTAAAAATTTGCATATGTCAAAAAAAAGCAGTACTTTTGCACCCGCTTTCGGAAGAAAGATATATCGCGGAGTAGAGCAGTGGTAGCTCGTCAGGCTCATAACCTGAAGGTCGGTGGTTCGATCCCATCCTCCGCAACTAAGGCAAACGGAAGTTTGCCTTTTTATGTAAATAATACCCTTATGCGAAAACACTTTTCCCTTTGTTTGTTCCTTCTATGGGCTCTCTCCGTTTCGGCGGTAGAGCGTGTATCTTTGGCGCAACTCCAGACCGATTGGAGTCAGTACAAAAATCATGACGTTCAAATAACGGACCCGTTAGTGGTATGCGGTAGTTTTTACGACTCGCTTATCTTGGCACCGCAACGACTGTTCTGCCCCGAAGAGTGTGCAGTAGGCTTGGCGGATGGAGATAGTACGGTGTATTGGCAGATCGTGGAATCCAATCGCGCAGCGAGTGTAGTGCTCAATTGTCGTAATGCCTATTATAAAGTGCGCACGGGTGATGTCATTCGTGGTCTTAAGGCGCGCGTGACCTCGGAGCGGCATTTGCTGACAGGCAAGTCTGTTGCTACGCATCATATGCCGATGGACAAACTGCCTAAACCGCAGAAAGACGAGTTGCGCGTGGTGGGCGCGAACATAGAGAATTACTTTGCGGATCTCGGAGGATATGCCCACAAGCGTACAACACCGGTTCAACAGGCTCTCAAGACTCGCAAAGTGGTTAAAGGCCTACGAGCCATGAAAGCCGATGTGTTTGCGTTTTTCGAGATGCAGGTAGGCGACAAAGCACCGCATATGTTGTTGGACGCGTTGGACAAGAAGGGTAACACCTACGGATTTGTATCCTTGGGCTTGAGCGACAAAGACCGTATAGGCGGTTCGTTCGTTTATAACAAGAAACGTGTGCGGCCATGCGGCGAATGGCTCTCGGCTTTAACGGACACGACAAGTCATTATTATTCGCGCATTCTCTTTCAGGGCTTTGAGACGCTCGACAAGGACGGCAATGGCACCGGACAGAAATTCATCGTCAGCCTCAGTCATTTCAAATCCAAACGCCCGGGACGCGGCAATTATGATACCAATGCTCGGCGTGTAGAGAATGCTGATTCTATGCTCACGGCCATTCCGCAGGCTATTGCGTTGTACGGAGATTCGGATGTCTTGCTGCTCGGCGATTATAACTGCTATACGCAGGAGACTCCGATTCAAAATGTGGTGCGTGCGGGGTACGCGGATATGTTGCCGCATGGCACTGTAAATGATTATTCGTATAACTATAAAGGAGAGTCGGGGTATCTGGATCGTTGTTTTGCCAATCCTTCTATGGCATCGCAGATTATCCGTGTTCGGCCTTGGCACGTTAACACTGATTGGTATTATCAACACGGTGCGTATAAGATGAAGGACAAGAGTTATCACCGTTACGCAGACCACGATCCAATCATTGTAGATATCAAATTAAGATAAAAAATAGCAGCCCAAACGGCTGCTATTTTTGTGACCCCGCTGGGCAAATATGTTAATTTGCACCTGCGGTGCGAGCTTCTGCTCTGTGACCCCGCTGGGGCTCAAACCCAGAACCTTCAGAACCGGAATCTGACACTCTATTCAATTGAGCTACGGGGCCTTCGCTCATTTTCTACTTCCCAGGAACACCAATATATAATATATCAATGTTGCGAGTGCGGAGAGT
>JAGCFY010000175.1 GCA_017649845.1 Paludibacteraceae bacterium | reverse complement strand
GCCATCGGAGACGACGGCGTGATAGGATAGATAGCAGCTACCTCGGTGAACATGTAAGCCACATGTGCCGCAGCTGCGTTACCATCCAATGTTAAGAATTTTTTCTCTTTTGCCATAAGATTAAATTGTTTTTATAATGTTGGTTTGTTGTTGGTCATTTTAAAAATCACGGGATATATACATAGTATATATAGGGTGCACCGGGATACGGTATTGATACGTAAAAGTCCCGTAAATGAGTCGTAATAAACCCGCTCACACTTAGTACAAGAATCCCAGGAGCCAGAGCGGAATCTGATTGCCCCTTCCGGTTTCCAGTTCGCCTACGGCTGTAGGACGAATGGTGTCGCGTATAGACGATTTTTCACGGACATCGAAATAATACTTATTATCAATGATGAACATCGCCGACCTGTCGGTAGCATTCACTTTGTGCGCGCCATGGATGAAAGTATAGAAACAGGTCTCATAGAGATCCATGATCTTCTGCTGGCGAGTGAAGGTCATTCTCGATAGGTTGGTATTATGCATATATACCTTAGCGGGCTTCATCGGGAAATTCTTATTCTCCATATAGAGGAGATTGATAAGCCTCGAATCCTTGAGATATTTGATGTAGTTCATCGTTGTAGCGCGACTCAATCCTATCTGCTCCGCCATCGAACTTATATTGAGGGCACAAGGCGTCTCCTCCATCAGGATATAGAGCAGTTTGCGCAGTTTATGCAGACATGCCACGTCAATCTGCTTGATCATCAGCACATCCACCTCAAGCTGGCTATTCATCGTCTTCAGCAACTCCGCCTCAAATGAAGTACTCTCGAGATAGGAAGGATAATAGCCATGCTCCAGGTACGCGTTGAAATAATCGAGCGGGTGCACGCGTTCGCATATCTCACGGGAGATAGAAGCATGCCGCTGGATGATTTCCTCCAGGGAATAAGAATGGAAACGCAGGCCGGTTTGGAGATTAAGGTATTCACGGAAAGAGAATCCGCGGAGATTATACGTAACTACGATGTCCTTCAGATCAGCATTTTCCTCATCGATAGGCATGACAGGCGTAGCGCAGAACACGATATGCAGATTGCGATATTTGGAATAACACCGTTTCAGTTCGCGCGACCAGTTAGGATATTTAAAAAGCTGGTCGAGGAAGAGATATCTTCCTCCTTTGCGCACGAAATCCGACGCCACCTCCGTGAGGGAGTGCTTGGTGAAGAAGAAATCATTCATGCTGATGTACAGGCATGGTCTTACAGGCTTCTTGGGACGTCTCTTTTTGCGTTTGCGATCAGCCTCTTGCTCCGCCTCCATTTTCTTCCAGGCCTCTTCCAATTCCTTAGCCTTAACAAGAAGGAAATCGGTTTTACCTACTCCACGCCCTCCTTTGATAGCTATAAGACGGTCATTCCAATTGATCTCATCCATCAGTTGGCGACGTATAGGCATCGTGGCGTGCGCTACCAGATAATCATGAATTCTAAAAAATGCGTCTAACATGGGAGCTTCCGGAGTGGTCTGCTCTACTTGTGCATTAGCTGCGTTGGTTAATTGTTCTTTTTTCTCCATTTTGGCCAAAATTTTGAAAATTTGGCGCAAAGGTACGAAAAAAAATTGATATTTGCAATACTCACCTTACATTTTTTGCAAAAAAATGAGGGACTACGATTGTAATCCCTCAAAAATCCACATTTTTAGTTAAAAAATGCACCTTTTTGCACTACTTAGAGGCTGATAGCTCCACTCGGGCAAACGTCTGCGCAAGTACCGCACTCCGTGCAAACATCCGGGTCGATAGAATAGTGTTCTCCCTCAGAAATAGCACCCATCGGGCATTCTCCGATACATGTACCGCAAGCAATGCAATCAGTTGAAATTTTGTAAGCCATAGTATTATAAAAATTAAAATTTTTGACCGTCCTTTGGACTTAAAGACCGCTACGCTGCAGGATCGTTACACTGAAAGATCGCTACGCTATCGGACTCAAATCCGGTGCAAAGATAGTACTTTTTTTCGACACTACCAAATTTTAGGTATAGTTTTTTTATTTTTTTCGTTTTTTACCGGTAGCCAAAGCAGCTGCGAGTTTGGCGGCAGGACCGGTTAACCCTTTATCTGTCAGTCCTTTGCGTCTGGCAAACGTCGTCCAGTCTTTCGCTCCTCCTTCCGAGACGGGCATCCCTAATTGTAGGTAGTGGCAATAAGCAATACCCAGCGCATCCGTTGCGTCCAGTTTTTTAGGCATCTGTTCGTCAGGAATATGCAGAAACCGCTGCAGCATTCCCGCCACCTGTTCTTTCGAACTGTGTCCGTTACCCGTAATAGCCATTTTGATCTTCATCGGCGAATACTCGTAAATCGGCACATCCTTGCTCAAGGCAGCCGCAATCGCCACGCCCTGTGCATGCACGATTTTGATCATCGTCTGTGGGTTTTTGTCCACAAACTGGGTCTCGATAGCCAGCGCGGAAGGATGGTATTTATCGATGAGTTCCTGCAAGAAGAAAAACTCCTTCTGCAAGCGCGGGTACTGGCCTTCGATCTTATGCACATCAAATGCGCCAAACTCCAGTATTTCAACCTGTTGCCCGATGGTATGCAAGAGGGCGTAACCCATGAAGAGCGTACCGGGATCGACCCCTAAGATAATATGTTCTCTGCGGACGGAATCCTGCATGGCAGAAATTTATTATTCTAATCTTCGTGGTTTCTGACAAACCCGCGGATGATGACTACGGCCGCACCGGCAATAAGCACATAATCCGCCCATGGCTCAATTTTAGCAATACTCAGCCCGGCACCTACCGCCAGGATAACAGCACCGATGATCAGTATAAGGGATGATTTTTTCATATCTCGCCGCTTTAAATCATTCCTCGATGAGGAATATATCCTCGTTGGAATTATGCATATAATAATGTTCACGCGCGTATCGCTCGAGGCTGTCAGGATGATGCAGGGTCTGGATCTCTCGCTGTGCTTTCTCTGTTTCTTGCAGATACATATCCCGCTGCTCCTCAAGACGGCGAATCTCTCTGCCGCGTTTGCCGAATTGGATCAAACTTTGCTCCCCGATAAACAGAAATACCACCAGGAAGACAAGCAGCGTTACCACATACTTACCCCATTTACGAATCTTAATTGTCTCCCAGAATTCAGAAAAATTCATACCTCCAATGATTTACCAAATTTACGATTTTAACCAAAATCGGCTACAAAGTTACAACTTTTTTTGCGTATATCAAAATTTTTTTATAATTTTGTAGCCGATTTAATATAAAAGGGATGAAAACACGGTTTTCTATAGTAATTCTCCTGTTATGCGCCATCTGTGTGAGCGGCGAAGTGCATATCTCTCTGCCGGAAGAAGGCGGCTGGAGCGGTCAGGCATTAGCGCCGTATATCGGTCAGACCGTTATTTTTGATATGCCGATGGTGGTATGCGCCAATGCCAACGGCAACTACACCGTATCTCCATGGAGGCGGTTCGAGCCGTTATGTCAAGGAACAACCGGTTCCGAAAGCTACAACGAGACCGTCCGCATCAACAGTACATGTATGTTCTCGCTCTCCGGCGTAAGCGGTTATCATCGTTGCGGCGAGAAGATATACGGACTGAGGGCAACGGTAAACAGCACGAGCCGCCTGAGTATGAGTGGCGGTTCATGGTACGGCAACACACGTGAGGACCTGCAGAACAGCCTGCCGGAGTTAGGCGACTACAGATTGCTGATTTGCGGATTCAACGTAGAGAACTACTATATGACATGGGGATCGATGGGTGCAGACAGTTACTCGGAGCATCAGGCACAGCGAGCCAAAGTGAGTGCAGCCCTCAAGAAAATCAATGCCGATGTGTACGGTTTGGTGGAGTTGCAGCAGGGCGATGAAGCGATAGAAGAGATTGTGAGTGATCTCAACAAGAACTTGCCCGGACGCAATTATCGGTATTTTCACGATGCGGGAAGCGGAACCTACCAGAAAGTGGATTTTGTATATGATTTCAACAAAGTTGAACCTATCAACACCCCGGTGGAGACAAACGTAGAAACCCAGAACCGCAAGAAGATGGTTTGTTTCCGCGAAAAAGAGACGGGCGAGACATTTATCTACTCCATCAACCACTTCAAATCCATGAACACCGGAGGTGCGGACAGAAGGGAGAACGAAGCCCAAGCGGTGGTGAAATTATATAACAATTACCGCAAGAACCGCAACATCATGGAGGATGACATTCTGCTGATGGGAGACCTGAACTGCTATGCTTATACCGCTCCTATTCAGGTATTTACCGACTACGGGATGATAGATCTGCATCGTGCCTTCCATGCCGATAGCAGTTACAGTTATATGTACGGCGGAATGGCGAGTTATATCGACCATGCCATCTGTAACGAGACCTTATTCCGCCAGATAACAGGCATGGCAGCGTATCATATCAATTCCGACGAGGATGACCGCTACACCTATGACAAATCGAACGACAAGACCATGTTCCGCTGTTCGGATCACGATCCGGTGCTGGTAGGTTTGAAATTGGACAGCACTCTCTCGCAGAATTTCGACCCGTACATCAACAACGACATGTACAACCCCGACAGCCTGAGTTTCTACTATGTATACACCTCGTCGACTGAAGATCCGGTGGTGTATTTCGACATCTATACCATCAACGGAATGCCTGTCTGCAAACCGACGAGAATCATCTACGAAGGAGACTTGCTCGAGAAGCATACCAAATATTACACGCTATCGGACCACAACACCAATTTGCCGGACGAGTTAAAGCATTTCCTGCCACTGCCGTCGGGTATCTATGTGCTGCATTTCTATTACAAAGGCACGGTTACATCGCATAAGTTAATCGTAAAATGATGGACTTGTTTTCTGAGATAGAAGAACCGGAACGCGAGGAGTTGAGATCTTTACGCAGAGAGTTGGAAGAGGCCAACTATAAGTACTATATACTTAATATGCCTACCCTCTCTGACCGTGAGTTTGACGAGAAGATGCATCGTCTGCAGGAATTGGAGGCGATGTTTCCCGATATGTTTGATCCCAAGAGCCCGACGCAACATGTAGGAAGCGATCTCTCTGTACAAAGGGACAATACACAAGGAACCAAGGGAAAGGCTTTTGAGACGGTTAAGCACAAATACCCGATGTTGTCACTGGCGAACAGTTATTCGCGCGAAGAGATAGAAGACTGGGTGCGCAAGTTGCCTTCGGGTGTCGAAATTGTTTGCGAACTGAAGTTCGATGGTCTGTCTATTTCGCTATGGTATGAGCACGGCGTACTCGTCAAAGCGCTTACACGAGGCGATGGCGTACAGGGAGATGACGTGATTGCGAACATCAAAACGATTCCTTCTATTCCCTGGCGAATTGAACGGCCGGATATACCTGAGTTCTTTGAGTTACGAGGCGAAGTGCTGCTGCCATGGGAGCGATTTGAGGCACTCAACAAAGAGCGTGAGGAACAGGAAGAACCGCTGTTCGCCAACCCCCGTAACGCCGCTTCGGGAACACTCAAACTGCAAGATCCGAAAGAAGTGGCACGACGCGGTTTGGATGCGTATCTGTATTACATGCTCGGCGACAATCTGCCCGGGATGACCCATTTTGAGCGGCTGAGCACCGCTAAGGAATGGGGATTTCATATCTCAGAGGCAATTAAGATCTGCCGGAACGTCGATGAAGTGATGGCCTATATCGCTTACTGGGATACGGAGCGAAAGAATCTGCCGGTTGCAACAGATGGTATTGTACTTAAAGTCAACAACTTGGCACAACAGGAGGAACTGGGCTTCACCGCCAAGACACCGCGATGGGCCATTGCCTATAAGTTTCCTGCGGAAAAACAACTGACGCTTCTGCGCGAGATCACGTATCAAGTGGGCCGCACAGGTGTGGTCACGCCGGTTGCGAATCTCGAACCGGTGCAATTGAGCGGAACAATCGTTCAAAGAGCCACTCTCCATAATGAAGATTTCATCAAATCGCTGGACATCCGTCCGGGTGACCGCGTTTGGGTGGAGAAAGGCGGCGAGATCATACCGAAAATCGTCGGTCGTGCCGACCGAAATGATGAAATGAGCGCGACTTCATCGCTCAATGATGCAATGATATATTCGTTCCCTGATGTCTGTCCGGAGTGCGGGGCGAAGTTAGTACGCGTGGAAGGAGAAGCCGCTTGGCGCTGTCCGAACGAAACAGGCTGTCCGCCGCAGATCAAAGGAAAGATTGAGCATTTCGTGAGCCGCAAGGCGATGGATATAGAAGGGCTGGGTGAAGAAACCATCGACCTATTCTATCAGAAGGGATTGCTGCATAACATCGCAGACATCTATGATCTTCAACTCGAAGACATAGCGGCACAGGAACGTTTAGGCGAGAAAAGTGCGCAGAACATACTGGATGGTATTGAAGCATCGAAGAAAGTACCTTGGTCACGTGTGCTGTTTGCACTTGGTATCCGTATGGTAGGCGAGACCACAGCCAAGAAGATCGCTAAAAAATACTATACCATTGATTCACTCCAATGGGCCACGGTAGAGCAATTATGCGCCATTGAAGATGTGGGTCCGCAGATAGCTGAAAATATCGTGAAGTATTTTGAGGACATCCGTAATCTGGAGATTCTGGAACGCCTTCGTCAGGCAGGCTTACAATTTGAAGGAGAAGCCGCAGAAGAGCCGCAATCCGACAAACTGGCGGGAATGTCTATAGTTATTTCCGGTACATTTACCCACCACAGCCGTGACGAATACAAAGCAATGATTGAATCTCACGGTGGCAAGAATGTAGGTTCGGTCAGCAAGAAGACCACTTTTATCCTTGCCGGCGAGAATATGGGTCCTGAAAAACGCAAGAAAGCTGAAGAACTCGGCATTAAGATGCTATCGGAGGATGAATTCCTGGAGTTAGTGGCAAGTGAAGAGTGAAAAAATGAAGAGCTATGAAACTGAAGCAATACATATTCGATTATTTGCAAAAAAAGCAACCGGTTCGTAATCCGCGTTTTCCGCATTTGGATCGCCCGATGAAGATCCTGTTAATCTACGAAAGCGACCCGCTCGAGCGCAATGACAATATAAAATCCATCCGTCAGGATCTGCTCAAGCGTCAGATGGATGTGACCATGTGGGGATATCTGGAGCGAAAAGAGATCGTCTCTCTCGTGCTACCGCAAAGTCGTATACTGGGTCTCGGGGACTACAACCTGCTGGGCAAACCGCGCGATTATGTAGTGCGGGATCTTATGGCTGAACATTATGACCTGCTCATTGATCTCACAACGCGCCAACTCTTGCCCCTACGCTATCTGGCTATGTTTGCTGAAGCCGATTTCAAAGTAGGTCTGAACCTCGGGGAAGGAGTACATGATATGCTTATCTCGCTCCCGGATTTCACGCCCGAACAAGGCGAACTGGCGGAGATTGAGGCCTCTTGGCTATTCAATCAAATAATGGGATATTTGACAACTATCAAAAGTTTGGATTAATGATCATTATGGACCAACTGAAAGGTTTAGGCACGGCACTGATTACACCATTTAAGGTGGACGGAAGTGTTGATTATGAATCACTTACACGTTTATTGGATACGCAACTGACGGGATTCGTGGATTATATCGTTGTGCTTGGTACTACCGGTGAAGCGGCTACTATGACGGAAAAAGAGCGCGAAGAAGTCCGCACGTTTATCCGTCATTATGTGAACGGTCGTGTGCCGTTGGTATTAGGTGTCGGAGGGAACTGCACCGCTGCCGTTTGCGAATCATTACACACGATGGATCTGTCAGGCTTTTGTGCCATCCTGAGTGTTTGTCCATATTATAACAAACCGAATCAGGAAGGGTTGTATCAACATTTCTTCGCAGTAGCGGAAGCAAGTCCGATTCCTGTTATTCTCTACAATGTACCCGGACGCACGGGCGTGAACCTGCTGCCGGAGACGGTAATGCGTATCTATCATGCGCACCCCGGCAAAATCATCGGCATCAAAGAGGCAAGCGGCAATGTGGAGCAGATCAAGCGATTAATCGCTTTGAGTCAAGAGCCAAGAGTCAAGAGTCAAGAGCCCCTTCTTGTCATCAGCGGCGATGACGGGATTGCATGCGAGGTAATGGAAGCAGGCGGTGCAGGATTGATTAGCGTCGCTTCAAATGCTTTTCCGGAAGATTTCTATACTATTGTCCATCAAAAAGATCAAGCACTTCAAGCCCGCTATGCGGAAATGATCAAACTTCTATTTGCCGAAGGCAACCCTGTGGGTATCAAAGCCGTACTGACACAGAAAGGTCTGATACAGAACTATTTACGGCTGCCGTTAGTGCCGGCAAGCCAAGCATTGGAAGCAAAGATTGCGAGTCTTTTATAATCCATTTTTTCACTTAATGAAAGTAGTTCTACAGCGTTGTTCGAGAGCGGAAGTGCGCATTGACGGAGAGATAGCAGGCCGGATAGGTCGCGGTTTCATGCTGTTAGTCGGCATCACTGACGGAGACACCATCCAAGAAGCTGATCTCCTAGCTAAGAAAGTCGCCCAAATGCGCGTCTTTGAAGATGCAGAAGGCAAGAGGAATGTAGGATTGAAAGAAATAGATGGCGCTATTCTGAGTATCTCTCAGTTCACACTCTATGCGGATTGCAAGAAAGGCAACCGTCCTTCGTTTATCCGCGCTGCACGACCGGAAACAGCAGAACCGCTGTACGATTATTTCAACGAGCGGTTACGAACGGAATACGGTTTGCAGGTTGAGACCGGCCGATTCGGCGCAGATATGAAGGTGGAATTCATCAATGACGGTCCGGTAACCATTCTTCTGGACAGCACAGAACTATAAGAGCAAAAAAAAGAGCCCGCATAAATGCGAGCTTTTTTTTGTTTGTAAGAACTAGTTTTCTAGTCGACTAGGATTCTAGAATTACTTTGCAGCTTTCTCTGCTTTTTTCTTAGCCTGATCAACAACTGCTTTGAAAGCAGCGGGTTGATTCATAGCGAGGTCAGCGAGGGCCTTGCGGTTGATCACGATACCGGCTTTCTTGAGGCAACCCATCAACTGGCTGTAGCTCAGACCTTCGAGGCGAGCGGCAGCGTTGATACGCTGGATCCAGAGCGCACGGAATGTGCGTTTTTTGTTCTTACGGTCGCGGTAAGCATACTGCAAACCTTTCTCCCATGTGTTCTTTGCTACGGTCCATACATTAGCACGTCCACCAAAGTTACCACGGGTGAGCGACATGATCTTCTTGCGACGGTTGCGCGAAGCAACGTGATTTACTGATCTTGGCATGTGTTCTGTCCTTTCACTTTAATGGTTAGTACTTAACGAAGCAGGAGCATCTCACGGATGGAGCGCATGTTCGTCTGATCAACAATAGCAACATGAGTCAAGTTGCGTTTTTGCTTTTTAGTCTTCTTCGTCAGAATGTGACTCTTGTAAGCGTGCTTACGCTTGATTTTACCTGTTCCGGTAAGCGTGAAGCGCTTTTTGGCACCGGAATTAGTTTTTACCTTTGGCATTTTGTAATAAAAATTAAATTGTTAATATTAGCGCAGTCTCAGGCAGCCGGCCCCAGTTCATGGGGCTTACAAGGTAGGCCTTACGACTTGCGTGTTATTTATTTACTTTTGGCTCTTCGGGCTAATGAACAGAATCATTCTTTTGCCCTCGAGACTAGGTACATTCTCGGGTTTGCCGTATTCCTCGAGATCCGCAGCAAATCGGGCGAGAAGGAGCTCCCCTTGTTCCTTAAAGACGATGGATCGTCCGCGGAAGAAGACATAGGCTTTTACCTTGTTTCCCTCTTTGAGGAACTCGATAGCATGCTTGAGTTTGAAGTTATAATCATGGTCATCTGTTTGCGGACCGAACCGGATCTCCTTCACCTCTTGCTTTTTCTGGTTAGCTTTCGCCTCTTTTTGTTTCTTTTTCTGTGCGTAGAGGAATTTCTGATAATCAATCACGCGGCAGACAGGCGGGTTAGCCGTAGGCGCAATTTCGACAAGATCGAGATTCTGATCATCAGCAATGCGCATAGCCTGTTGAAACGTGTAGATTCCCTGCTCTACGTTCTCGCCAATAAGGCGGACTTGTGCGACTCCGCGTATCTTATCGTTGATACGATGCGGGTCTTCTTTGATAACTCGACCACCACGTGGTCTTGGAGGAATAGTTGCTATAAGTCTAACTATTATATGGTTAATAAATAGTGCTTTCCGCGCGGGCACAATTTACCCTTCCATCGAAAAAGCGGACAAAATTACAACAAATATTTGACATACGCAAGAAAAGTGTAATTTTTTTCACTTTTTTCCATAATTATTTGCGCGCGTGAAATATTTTTCGTATCTTTGCACGCTATTTTGAGAAAATATGCTTAAGAGTTTGAAATCTTAAATAAATACACATATGAAAAAGAGTTTATTGGCATTAACCGCAGTAATTGCAATGGTGTTTTTCGGCTGTAAGGAAAATCCTTACATCAATGCTCCGGGTGACAACACGAAAACAGAGCACGACACTATACCGACTATCGCACTACCTAATCCGGTAGATTTGGAAGGCTTTACCCTTCCGGAAGGTTGTCTCAGTGTATATGAGGCATGTCATATCAGCGATACGCTGGGCAGCGGCAATACATCGAAAGAGAAATACTACATCAAGGGTTGGGTTCGTAGTTTCGACAGCAAGCACGAGAGCGGTATGAATGACTACGGTAACGGCACTTTCTTCATTGCTGCCACCAACGATGGTCATTCGGATCTGAAGATGTTTGAAGCATACCAGGTTTACGGCAAGGACGGTAAGAAGTTCACCAGTTTGGATCAGGTAGCTATCGGCGACTTTGTAGTAATTTACGGTCAGATAACCAACTACAACGGGACGGCAGAGACTCCGGGTAAGGGTGCTGCCTACGTTTATGCATCCAGCAACCCGAATTTCGACCCGCAGGTTGATCCGACGAAGGTTACTCCGGATCCGGCAGGCGCAGACGTACCTGCAGGCACACTGACGGTATATGAGGCTATCGCTGTAAGCGACTCAATCGGTGCCGGCAAGACTACGACTGATGAATATTATGTAAAGGGTTGGGTTCGCAAGTTGGACAGCAAGCACGAGAGCGGTGTTACTTCTTACGGTAACGGTACGTTCTACATTGCTCCGACTAATGATGGCACGACAGACGGTATTACCTTCGAGGCTTATCAGGTTTACGGCAAGAACAAACAGAAACTGACGAGTGCAGACCAGGTAGCGATAGGCGACTTTGTTGTTATTCGCGGAAAGATATCCAACTACAACGGAACAGCAGAAACGGTAGGTAAAGGTGCAGCATACATCTACTACTCTACCAATCCAAAATGGTAATTGAAAATCATATTTAAAGTATTAATACACAAAAATGGCAAGTTTACAAAGAATTAGAAATCATGGCGCATTGTTGATCGCGATTGTGGGTCTCGCCATGTTGGCATTTATCCTCGGAGACTTTTTGAACTCCGGTAGTAGTTTCTTTAACCGCAGCCGCGAGAACGTCGGCGTAGTAGAGGGTCAGAAGATTCATTACACGGAGTACGAGGCAGCAAGAGAACAGTTAACCGAAGTGTACAAGATTGAGTCAGGTCGCACGGATTTTGACGAGGACATGTACGCTCAGATCCGTAATCAGGTATGGAACATGTTCGTCATGGACTATACCCTGCGTGCGCAGGCTGAAGAAATCGGTATGGACATCACGACAGACGAGTTGAGCGAGTTGTGCATCGGTGAGAATCCTCACCAGATCATCCGCGGCCGTCGTGCATTCATGGACGAGAACGGTCAGTTCAACCGTCAGGCAGTGATAGGTCTGTTACAAGCTATCAACGGCGAAGACGCAGATGCAGAGAATGCAAACCTGAAACAGGCAAAGACCTATTGGCTGTATTGGGAGAAGGCTGTTCGTATCAGTTATATGCAGGAGAAATACACGACGCTTCTCCAGCATTTGCTGAAAGCCAATTCGCTGGATGCTGAGTATGCTTTCAACAACCGTCAGAACGGCATAAGCGCAGACTATGTAATGCAACCGTATTACAGCGTAGCAGACAGTTTGGTAAAAGTAAGCGAGAGCGAAATCAAGAAACTTTACAAGCAGCATAAGTCTCAGTACAAACAAACTCCGAACCGCTCAATCAAATATATCGCATTTGACATTGTGCCGAGTGAAGATGATTTCAAAGCAGCTGAGACGCTGATGAACAATCTGCAAGAGGAGTTCAAGACCACAGACGACATCAGTCTGGTAGTAAACACCAATTCGGATATCATGTATGACGGTCGCGACTACTCGGAAGAGACCGTTCCCGCTCAGTTCAAGGACTTTGCATTTGCCAAAGGCGCTAAGGCTGGTGACTGCACGGAGATCTTGTTTGAAAACAACACCTATGCTATGGCTCGTATCATGCAGGCCGGTTACTCTCTGCCGGATTCCGTAGAGCTGAAAGCTATTGCAGCAGAAGAAGGTCAGGAAGATCAGGAGTTAGGTTGGTTCAAAGCAGCTGATCTGCCGAAGAACATCGCCGAGCCGGCTCTGAAGGGCAAACGCGGCGAGCGCTTTACCGTAGCACAGGGTATGGGCGAGCAGACCTTCGAGATCATGGAGATCGGCAAACCGAGTCCGAAAGTAAAACTGGCTATTCTGGCACGCGAGGTGACTCCGTCCAGCAAGACCTATTCGGTTATTTACAACCAAGCAAAACAGTTTATCGTAGATAACAACAATGCAGAAGCATTGGAAGCTGCCGCTCAAGAGGCAGGCATGACTGTAGTACCGCAATTCAACCTGTTGGAGAATACGGACAAAGTAGGTCAGTTGAAAGCCAGCCGTCCTATCGTCCGCTGGGCGTTTGAGGCTAAAGAAGGTCAGGTAAGCGATGTATTCGAATGCGGTCAGCAGTTCGTAGTAGCTGCTCTGACAGAGGTTAACGATGGTGACTATCGTCCGTTGGAGGCAGTACGCGCCGAGTTGACTTACGAAGCGATGAATCATGCCAAGGCTGAGTATATCAAGAAAGAGCTGAAGGGCGCAGAGAGTCTGGAAGCAGCTGCAGAGAAGATGGGTCAGAGCATTCAGCATATTGACCGTGTAACATTGGCAGACAGCCGTTTCGGCAATGCAGGTATGGAGCCGGCGGTTATCGGTAAGGCTATGGCACAAGGCGAAAACGTACTGAGCGAGCCTATCCAAGGTAACATGGGTATTTTTGTCGTTAAAACCGGTGCAGCCAACAACGCGAGCGAAGATTTCGTAGTAGAGACCGAGAAAGCACAGTTGGCAAGCCGCTATGCTTATCTGCCGTACCAGGCAATGCAGATCGTGGAGGATCAGGCAGAAGTAGTTGACAACCGTGCTAACTTCCAATAATCACGCGTACGCGTATATATTATAAGGAGTAACGAACACATATCGCCTTGGGTGTGGGTACCAACGTTGTACTTCACAGAAGGTATACCCTATTTCTTAGTAAACAGCATCTCCGTGATGCTGTTTGCTAAAATGGGCGTACCGAATGATCAGTTAGCTTTTTTCACGACACTACTCTATTTCCCTTGGTTTCTAAAGGGATTATGGGCGCCCTTTGTGGATATTATTCGCACGAAGCGGTGGTGGATTATAGCGATGCAAGCATTGATGACCGGGCTTTGTATTTTACTGACCGTCACTTTGCCTCATCCTGAGGCCGAAATGATAGCCTCTAAGGCCACCTCAGTGTCGCTTTTCCGATGGACTCTTGTTTTCTTTATTATTGCAGCCTTTGCTTCAGCAACACATGATATCGCGGCAGACGGATATTATATGCTGGCTCATGACCAGAAAAGTCAGGCGGCTTTCGTAGGTATCCGTTCCACCTTTTACCGCATAGCCTCCGTTTTCTCGCAGGGTGTGCTGGTTTATATCGCCGGCTATATAGAGAACAAGACAGGCAATATTCCACTATCCTGGCAGTTGACCTTGGGCACAACGAGCGTGGTAATGCTCTGCGTTACTCTTTACCACTCTTTCATGCTACCGAGAGCCTCAGAAGACCAGATGCGTAATGTGAAGAGTGCGCGCGAAGCGATGCTGGAGTTGAAAGAATCATTCATCACGTTCTTTACCAAGCCCGGCGTCGGTTTGGCGATAGCCTTTATGCTATTATATCGCTTAAGCGAAGGTTTTCTGGTTAAACTATGCCAACCCTTCCTGGTCGACAGCCGCGCAACTATCCTGCGCAACGGACAAATTTTCGGCGGAGGTCTGGAACTGAGCACCGACACAGTAGGATTGCTCTATGGAAGTATCGGAGTGGCATGTTTGCTGCTTGGTGGAATTCTCGGAGGAATATACATCTCCCGCCATGGACTCAAGCGCTCATTATGGCTGATGGCATCTGCTTTGACGCTGCCGAGTTTCGTATATTGCTACCTCAGTATGGCGCAGCCGGAATCGCTATGGATTATCGGCAGTGCGGTGAGTTTTGAGAATTTCGGTTACGGATTTGGTTTTACTGCCTATATGATGTATATGATGTATTTCTCAGAAGGCGAATACAAGACCTCGCATTATGCGATCTGCACAGCCTTTATGGCATTGAGTATGATGATTCCGGGCTTTGTGGCCGGTGCTTTGGAGATGTCAGTAGGCTATGCGACGTTCTTCTGGATTGCCAACGCTTGCAGTATTACCACTTTTGCAATAACCTATTTAGTATATAAAAGACTATGAACAGAAAACGAATAATTCCTGACGCAATCACATGCTGCAACTTATTATGCGGCAGTATTGCAGTGTTTTTAGCTACTCAAGGTGCTTTTGTCTGGGCCTTTGTGTTTATTCTGGCCGGTGCCTTCTTTGATTTCTTCGACGGATTGAGTGCCCGTTTGCTGAAAGCTCCGAGCAATATCGGCGTGGAGTTAGACTCTTTAGCCGATGATATCACATTTGGTCTGGCTCCGGCGATGATGCTGTTCTGCTGGTTAAAACCGATAGTCGGCTGGTGGGCCGTGATTGCATTGCTGATGGCTGCTTTCTCGGCATTACGGTTAGCCAAATTCAATGTAGACGAGCGCCAACACGATTCGTTTATCGGCTTGGCCACTCCGGCGAATGCTATTTTCTGGGGCGGCTTATGCTGCATGCCTTACGCTATGATCGCTTACGACTGGATAGGATGGTGTCTATTAGGTCTGTCGCTTGTCAGTTGTTATTTGCTGAACGCAGAGATTCCGTTCTTCAGTTTTAAGGGTTGGAAACGTGACAAGATGGTGATTATCAGCTTCTTAGTTGGTTGCCTTATTATTATCTGTTATTGCATAACGAAAGCTGTTTTAGCCAAACATATTGAGTTTGCGTTCTTCAGCGGCACAGGTTGTATCCTATGGTACGTGATGCTTAATCTGCTGTTAGCCTGCGCTCCGAAGAATAGAGGGTCTAACAGCTAATACCCCTCAAACACCTCTTAATTGTCTTGATAATCTAACGGAAAAATACCATGAAACGCCATTTTCTCTATCTTAGCCTCCTACTCTGCTCACTGGGCGTAATGGGAGAGACGTACACGATTGTTTTCAAAAGCGGTAATTCCGCCGGAGATTCCAGCACCAAACAGACTGAACTGAGCAAGATTGTGCTTAGCGCTACCGATAACTGCGCGGAGAGCGTAGTAACCGCCAACAATATCTACAACGCCGGTAGCGGCAAAGGTATCAAAGGCGGCACGGGCAGTGCTAAAGGCGAGTTAACAATTGGTCTGGACACGGCCTATCAAGTGAGTACAATAACCGTTTATGCTGCTTCCTATATCAACAAAAACGACACGGCAAACGGCAGAGGGATAAGCGTGTGCGGGCAGGAGATAGACTGGGCAGCGGGGCATAAAGGAGAGATATGGCCGTATCAAATAGAACTCAACAGCACCATTAGCGAAATCAGTATTGCAGCCAAAGTAGCGAGCAATAACCGATGGTACGTACAGAAAATCGAGTTCGAAGCGCCGGATCCGATGCCTAATACAGCTGTTTTCGAGATGCCATATACCGTTGATTTCGGCAGCGCTCCCGTAGAAGACAGTATTCCTGCGGAAGATGTTTGCCAGATCGACGTCAAAGGCAAGCATGTTATCGGTGCTATCCATATGGGGTTGCAGAAAGGAACCGTTTTTTCGCTCGGTAGAGATACGCTGCCCGCAGAAGGCGGAGATGTTGATATAGCGTACAGTTTGAATTTCACCGGAGCAGCGGAAGATATGGTGCTGATCAGCGGTCGGGGTGCAGACGGCATAGAGGTAACAAAGCGCATTCCGATTAAGATTTCCGGTTATAAATACACCCCGCCGACGTTTGAGGTAGATTCCAGCAAGATGGCTTTCGGTCCGATGGGTGGCAGATATTATATGAATGCGCAAGGCACGCAGGACTCCGTACTCAAATCGCGGTTAGGCGAGATCATCTTCAGCGGTATTCGCTATCGATACGGCAGCGGAAATCGTAAGACCTGGGACGGATTTTATCACACCGACCGGGATACGACAAATAATCAGGTACTGGATATGTATTCGAATAACATCCGCTATTTCAATCCGGAGAATCCGACAGCAAGCGTAGCGGGATTTGACATCGAGCATATGCTGCCGAAGAGTTGGTGGGGAGGAACGGTCAATGAAGCGTATTGCGACCTCTTCCACCTTGTTCCGGGTGATTATTCCGCCAACCGCAGCAAATCGAACCACGCGCCGGGCATTCCTGCAGACAGTTCGTTCTATAACGGTTCGTTCGTTACCGGCAAAGACACTATTCATGGTCTGGACCGCGTCTTCTGTCCGGCCGATGAATACAAAGGTGATTTTGCACGCGCTTACTTCTATATCGCCTGTTGCTACGGCGATTCGCTGACATGGGAAGAAACAGGCGAAGCGGGTGTAGCTATGACGAACGACAGCTGGCAGGAGTTCAAACCATGGCTGCGCGATGTACTGTTAGCATGGCACAGGATAGATCCTGTGAGCGAGAAAGAGAAGAACCGCGCTATCGAGGTAAATAAGATCCAGGGCAACCGCAATCCGTTTATCGATTATCCGGAGTTGGTTGAGTTTATATGGGGTGAGCGTCAAGGCGAAGCCGTTGATTTTACCCAGCTGGAGCAAAGTTTCGGGGATCCCTATGACGAGAAACAGGGAATCAGTATTCCGGAAGGGGAAAATACATCTATCCGGAAAGAAATCCGAGGCGGTCAGATAGTGATTATCCGTAATTCGTCAATTTATAGCCCATTAGGTCAAATGATACGATAGATGTGTCAATTTTTCCACATTTTTCGCGGAAATGTGCACGCGCGCGTGAAAGAAATTGTGTAATTTTGCAGCGGATTTAAGTTGCATACATTTAACACAAAAAAATCATATGAAAAAACAACTATTCAACATCCTACTCTGCTGCTTAGCGGTATTGCCTTTGGGTAGGACAATGGCGCAAAGTACAGTGGTGGACGGACAATCAACAGAGGGAAAAGATTTCTGGGTTACGTTTATGCAAGCGGACCAGGATCCTAACAACGATCTGACACTATCGCTCTCTATCTCTTCCCGTGAGGACTGTCAGGTAACGATCACAAACCCTTTCACCGGTTATTCGGAGAACGTGAACGTAACGGCTAACCAGATGAAGTTGGTAGAGCTATACAGCGGTAATGTGCTGGTAGGCAATGCTCGTTCCGCAATGGAGAGTTCGAAAAAAACATGCTATGCCGTTTACTCCGAGAAAGTAGATACCTGTGCGCTGCATGTGACAGCGACAAAGAATATCGCGCTTTTTGCAACGAACTATAAGCGTGCTACTTTTGATGCAACGAACGTATTGCCTACCGCATCGCTGCTGGACGAATACGTTATCCAGACCTATACTCCTTCCGATCACGGAGGTAAAGAGAAGACGCAGGGAAGCCATTTTGCAATTATTGCAGCCGAAGATAACACGATCGTTGATTACGTACCAACGGAGCGCACTCAACGTATCAACCAGGTATTTGACGACGCAGCCAACAACTACTATCTGAGCGAAGAAGACTCTATGATATACAATACCTACCAATTAGGCGATACTTTACATACACCGGTATTGAAAAAAGGTCAGGTATGGTATGTATGGACAGGCAAAAGAGATAACACTCCCGGTGATTTATCCGGCACATTTGTCAAAGCACGTAACGGCAAGAAGATAGCTGTTTTCCAGGGTTGTCCGCATACCAATATTCCGTATCAGACGAAGGAGCGCGACCATATTTTCTCGCAAGCAATGCCTACTCAGTACTGGGGTAACACGTTCGTTCTGACCGCTTCGGCAGGACGTCACAAAGATTATATCCGTGTGCTGGCGCTGAATGACGGAACGGAGGTTCGTATCAACGGTAATCTGGTACACACTTTCAATTTCGCCAGCGAAAGAAAGCATTATTGGGAGTTTACCATCGGTGACCAGGGTACGTATGCCCAAGACGGCAGTTGTATCGTGACCACATCTTGTCCATGTGCAGTACACCTCTTCATGGCCTCGAAGAACGCAGATGGCGTATCGGACGGAGACCCCGCTATGCTTTGGGTTAACCCGATTGAGCAACAGATCGACCAAGTGACTTTTGCCACTTATTCCAGTAAGAACGGAACGACCGCACACTATGTGAATGTAGTAACCGATCAGCCGGACAAAATGACGCTGGACGGAACAAGTATTGCATCCAGTTTTAAGAGCGTAAGCGGATCGAGCACTTATAAATACGCTCAGGTATCGCTTGGCAATGCGGCAGCATCGCATACACTGAAGAGCGAGGGCAGTAACTTTATCGCGCACGTTTACGGATTTACGAGCAATGAGTCCTATGGTTATTCAGCAGGTGGTGCTACCAAACCGTTGACACAGTATATCACAATCAATGGTCAGATTTTCTCACCGGACACGGAGAATACCCTTTGCGGCGAGGACACCATCAAATTCGCATGTCATCCGGACTATGAATACCAGAAGATTGAGTGGTATTTCGGTGACGGTACAAACGATCTGACCAACAAAGATTCTGTGCTGCACTACTATGAGAACTCGGGTTCATATGCTGCGTATGTTCTTATTTATCGCGAGAGCAGCAATGTATGTGTAGGTCAAAATGCCATAGACAGTATTCCTATCACGGTAACGATCGGTCGATATCAGTTCTCTATCGATGACATCGATATCCCATGTCCGGAGGACGGGAAAGCATATATCGGCAAGGTATTCTACAGCAATGAGGGACATGTGAATCTACATGGCGAGAATGTAACTATCGAGTTTGACGACGTAGCCAGAGCAGATGGATTTAGAAATGACCAGTTGGTAATCAACGATTCATATTTCCAGATTACTATTCCCGCAACAGCAAAGCCGGAGACACTCTATGGTATTCACCTCGTGATTGTTTCCGATTGCGGTGGCGCGGACACGACCATGAATTTCATGGTTAATTTCGACAAAGACGTCATCACACAACGTTACAACAATGTGCTGGGTCTTCTCGCCAGTTCGTTTGACGGCAAGGAACTGAGTGATTTTCAGTGGTATCGCGTTTCCGACAGCACGGCTGTAGAAGGACAGGTTTCAGCTAACCTCAATTTCTACGACCTGCCTAACGGAGAGTTTGAGAATGACACTTACTATGTTTGTTTCACTATCAATAAAGGCCAGAGCAACGAGGTTCGGACCTGCGCTTGCGCAAAAGCATTCATTGAGAATAGCCAGTCGCAGTCATTTGCAGCGGATTCCACAGATTTGACCATCACCGCTACATATGCTCTGCAAGCAGGAGGAAAGATATTTGTAAATGCAGACTGGAAAGGCGAAACGGATCTTGAATGCTACGCCAAATGGATTGATGCCAACGGACGCGTTTACCAAGATTTGCAGTTTGACATCCCGGATGGCGGATGTACAATCGATGCACCCGCAGAGAGCGGTCTGTACTTGCTGTATGTCAAGACCGGCAAAGGAAGCCGTAGTTTCAAATTTATCATTAACAACTAATCTAACATAGGAGAACACGGATATGAAAAATCTATTGAGAAACATATTGATTGCAAGTGTTGTTCTTAGTTTGAATGCGGCTCCTATCGCTGCTTACGCTATGCCGGAACCTGTTCCTGCTACACAAACCGCCAAGCAAAAAGCGGCTGCGCAGAAGAAAAAGGAAGCAGAGAAACGCAAGAAAGAGCAAGAGAAAGCAAAAGCCGCACGCGAGAAACAGAAAGCAGCTGCAGCGAAGAAACGCGAAGCAGAAAAGAAACGTGAAGCAGCCGCAAAAGCTAACGAAAAAAAGCAAGCAGAACGCGACAAAGCTGCTGCAGAACGCGCAAAAGCGGCTGAAGAACGCGCTGAAGCACAAGCTAAAAAAGAAGCGGAGACAAAGGCTAAAGAAGAGAAAGCCGTTCGTGACTATGAGAAATATCAGGCTAATCTGGCTAATCCCAAGACGGAAGTTATCTCCTATTTCAACTTAGGTTTACGTCTCGGTTATGCCGCTATGATGGATCAGATCAACGGCAGTTATTTAGGCGCAGGCACACTGAACCAAAGCAATGCGTTGCAGCAGTTGAAAGGCGGTCCGGGTGCAGGATTAAACATTACCTACAACTTGGAATACGGTCATTTCCTCTTTGAGACCGGCTTGGATTTACGGTTCCTGAACTCCACTTCGGCTTACGGATTCCAAGCGCAGCGTACGGAGAACACCTACGGCGCGACATACAATTACCTCTTTGATGATGTACGCGAAATGCGCAATATGCTGGAGTTTGGTCTTCCGTTGATGCTCGGTGCCCAGTTCAACCGGTTCTATTTCCTCGTAGGAGCGAAAGTGCATTACGGCCTGCCAATGGGTTACAGTCAGAAAGGCAAATATGATATCGTAGTCAATGATCCGGCACTGCTGGAGCCTTATGGCATGGGTATTCATGAGTTGAACGGCCAAACGAAGCAGAAGATGGTCTTCAAACAACCGGATGTCAGCGTAGCTGCTGAGATCGGTATTGATTTGGACGACTGGTTACAGGCCCAGCCGGATCCGAAGGCCAAGAAAGCCAAAGTGAAACCGGGTCAACGTCTGCCTTTTGGCCGCGAGCATATCCATTACCGCGTAGGTCTTTTCGCCGAATACGGTGTACTGAACACAAATAACACCCCTGCCGCTTTGCCGGTAGAGTTTGCACAAAACAACGAACTGGTACAAAATAGCAATACATTCCTGGCATGGAACGGTGATACGAAGTTGAACAACCTGCTGGTAGGTGCTAAGTTTACCATTCAGTTTGAAGTTCCGGGTAAGAAAGCCCGCCCGGTACCACCTCCTGCATCATATGCTATCTATAGCGTAGTGAATGCTGTTACCAACGAACCTATTGACAAAGCATTCGTAGAAACTCGCGGCACCGAAAGCGGCAAAATCGCTATGCGCGAGAAACAAATCAGCGCAAAAGGATTCCGCCAGAGACATGCAGTGGGTGCGTTTACTGCCAAGGCTAAAGCAGATGGCTATTATGACGCAGAGCAGAACTTCGAGATTGAGAAAGTGGGTAGCACGGAATATGTCACCATCGCCCTGCGCCCGTGTCCTATTCTCCGCGTGCGTGTAACGAACAAAGAGACAGGTCTTGCTGTTCCTGCTACAGTCCAGATTCTTCGTGCAGGTGCTGCCGAACCTGCATATAACTTGGCAACCGACTCCGCCAGCGGAACGACACGACAGATGTTGGAGGAAGGACCGAAATACAGCCTGCATATCGCTCAAATGGGATACGACACCGTGGATATGGCGATTAACAATATTGGCGACTCGCTCAATATCCAGCTGAACCCGATTAAGAAGGGTGAAGTATTTATCATTAAGAATCTACATTTCGCGACGAACAAGACACGTATCCTTTCTCGTTCCGAGCAAGCGCTTCAAGATCTCTATATGTATCTTGCGCGTAACCCGCAAGTACGCATAAAGATTGTCGGTCATACCGATAGCGTAGGTAAAGACGAAGCGAACCAGAAACTGTCTGACGGACGTGCCAATGAGGTAATGAAAGATCTCATCGAGCGTGGTATTGCTCCGGATAGATTACAAGCAGAAGGACGCGGCGAGACGCAGCCGATCGACACCAACGATACGGAAGAAGGTCGTCAGAACAACCGACGCGTAGAGATCGAGATACTATAAACTGCATCCCGAGGGTATCTCGAGAGAATATCGTATCCCGGTACACCTTATAATATACATAGTATATTATCCCGTGATTTTAGGATATTACGGAAAAATGTTTAAAATAAAACACTCTAAATATGAAAAAGCAACTTAAATCATTATTGCTTGCAGCATTATTGCTCAGCGGGACTACCCTCACATGGGGACAAGCTATTCCTTCTACTGAAGGTAAAGATTTCTGGGTGACTTTCTTGCGAGCAGATGAAGATTCCGGTGGACCAGAGAAGTTGACGCTCACTATCTCTGCGCGTAAATCGTGTATAGTTACGATTGATAATCCTAATGCCGGTATAAACAATCGTAGAATAAATATTACTCCAGGTAACACTACGATACCGATGATTAATGATAAGAATGCATGTTACAGCTATCAAAGTGAGCAGGCTCTCTATACGGCGTTACACATCACCTCCACCGAGGAGATTTCGCTCTTTGCCGGCAATTATCGCAACAAATCATTTGATGCTGCAAACATCTATCCGACCTCTGCGTTATTGGATGACTACATCATTCAAACTTACCCCCCTTCAGTTCACGCGGACGATCCGCAAGGAAGCCATTTCGCGATTGTCGCTGTGGAAAATAATACAGTGGTTGATTACAACCTTACCGCAAAAACACTAGGTAATAGAATTGGTGCTCAAACCGTAACGCTGAATAAAGGGCAAGTTTATTATGTCTGGACAGGAGAGAAGGAGGGTGACGAAGCTGATTTAAGCGGAACGACAGTTAAGGCGCGCGACGGCAAAAAGATTGCTGTATTCCAAGGCTGCCCACATACCAACCTTCCATATAAGATGCGCGACCGTGACCATATTTTCTCGCAGGCTATGCCGCTCGCTTACTGGGGCTCGGAGTTTGGTATCACTTCTTCACTCAATCACCGACGTGACATCATTGCTGTGATGGCAATCAACGATGGCACCGAAGTGTATATCAACGATGCAGACGGCGAGCCACAGTTAGTACATACATTCAATTTCAACTCTGCAGATCCGCAAGAGCGCAAACATTACTGGACATTCGAGATAGGAGATACTGAAGCGTATAGTACAAATAGTAATTCGCCGTATAGAGGTAAACTGCCGGAGCCATTAGTGATTGATTCTTCTTGCTTTCTTACTACTTCATGTCCGGTTGGTGTCCATCTTTTCATGGT
Source organism: Paludibacteraceae bacterium (assembly GCA_017649845.1). Lineage (GTDB taxonomy): Bacteria > Bacteroidota > Bacteroidia > Bacteroidales > Paludibacteraceae > Colicola. The sequence goes on along the minus strand of JAGCFY010000175.1, from coordinate 4,725 downwards.
ATCCAACACCTATGATGAACCTACCCCTTCCGCTGGAAGTATTGGCGACCCCGCCATGCTATGGATTAGTCCAATTGAGCAAGTTATTAAAGAAATTAGTTTCTCCACTTATGCAGATGGAACGGACAAGCATTTTATGAATATTCTGACTACTACAGCCGATATACAAAATATAGTATGGACGGATGAAATTGGCACAGAAAAATCTATAGCTAACCAATTTCACCCTCTTTCGGGCAATAGTGAGTATTCTTTTGCACGTATCGAGATTCAAAATGGTAGCCATCATTTGAAAGGCAATGTCGGTTTCCTTGCGCATGTATATGGATTCGGAGAAAGGTGTTCGTATGCTTATTCTTGCGGCTCGTCAACAGTACAACGTAGCGTTACCTTTAACGGAACACCGCTGATGATTGATAGTACTTATAATGGATTGTTCTGCGTGAACGAACCAATTGAGATGAAACTCAACATAGGCAATAACAACTATCAAAGTATCGTCTGGGATTATGGAGATGGAGTGACTTATGAAACGCCAAGTTATCTATCCAATGCAGAGAAGAAAAGTACTACACATACATATACTTCTCCAGGATGGTATGACCTCCAAGTTTCAACAGTATTTGTAAACCAATGTACGGGTATTCTGCATAATGAGGATATGCATTTCTCTTTCCGCGTGGTACGTGCTGACACCGTATTCGTAGCACCGAAAGATAGCTGCTTGTCCCTGGAAGACCAAGCACAAATCATAGCAGATCACGGTCAGGCATATTTGGACAGCTTGGTAGAATATGGCGGCAGAACGATTATCAATCCGGATGCACCATGCTACGAGGACAAACAAATCAGTTTTGTGAAATTCGGGCTGGAGACTGAGACAGAGTTTGATTCTATCGTTCGTAACGGTGTTGAACTGAACGGTAGATGGTACGAATCGGATGCACGAGTTACTTGGACGGTTTCCAAGCCGCATAAATGCGACCAGCATTTCATATGCAACCTGAAGGTTATCACCTGCTTGCAGATGAATATACCGAATAACGCCGCAGAACAAACCATCTGTCCGGGTGAAAAACTTGAGATTCCGTATCATAAGACCAAAGGCCATATCGGTGCTGCATATTTCACCGTACCTGGTCTTATTGAGAAAGAAGCAGTCGTATATGATGATAATATGATGGACGGCACCTTTATCCTGCCTACCTCATCTCTGACCAAGGCCGGTTATTATCAAGGTACGTTGCTTATCGAGGATAGCGAGACGGAATGTGACGCCATAGAGGCTACTATCAATTTCACGGTTCTATACCCGAGTGATATCTTTAAGTTCAAATTTAACAACGTGCTGGCTGTTTATCAGAACAAAGGCTACGAGTTCACGGGTTATCAATGGTTCCGCAACGGAGAGGCGGTAGAAGGCGCCACGGAATCGATCCTGTATCTGGGTCAGGGCGTTGCGTTTGAAGAAGGCGACGAAGTATTCGTGCTTCTGACAGACGAAAGCGGTTTGACATTGCCTTCTTGCCCGCAGACGCTGACTGATATCCAGGATTATAATCCTGAGGAAGAAGAACCGGCACAAGCACAGAAGAAGATCGTTAATCGTCGTTTCATGATCCAGAAAGGCAACGAGATATATGATATCTACGGCCAGAAGATCCAATAAACGGCAAAGGATGCTGTATGCTTAAACGCAATAGCATATTTATTGGACTAAGCCTGATACTCCTCGTAGTATTAGGCTTAGCCCTTATTTATATCCCACAGGGAGAGTTGCATCTGCTGTTATGCGATCGCCACACGCCCGCGCGCGATATATTTTATAGGTACTACACGCATGTGGCAGAATGGTTTCCGTATGTAGTGTGCGTCGCGTTGCTGCTTTTCAGCCGAATCGGCGATGGTGTTTTTGCTTCTTCTGCCATGATTTTCTCTGCCCTGACGACGCAGCTGTTCAAGCATATTTTCAATGCTCCGCGGCCGCTATCATGGTTTGCACTTTTCATGCCGGATGTACAACTGCCGCTGGTAGAAGGCGTAAAGATGAACTACTGGTATTCTTTCCCTTCCGGGCATACGACGAGTTTTTTCGCTTTGGCGTTTGTAGCGAGCATTATTGTGACGAACCGTACGGGCAAAGAGGTTTGGATGAACGGAAAGAGCGTAATCGTACAAACGGTATTGTTTCTGATGGCTGCATTAGGCGGTTACAGCAGGATTTATCTGAGCCAGCATTTCGCCAGAGATGTGTTTGCCGGAATACTTGTAGGCACATTGATTACAATGGTCTGTTATGTTATTTTTAGCCGATATAATGATAAAAAATGGTATAATTACCGCCTTTTTTCAAAAAAATGAGGGGTAAAGTGCATTTTTTTTCAAAAATATTTGGTCATATCAAAAAAAAGCAGTACTTTTGCACCCGCTTTTGAAAAGCAAGGGCGTTTAGCTCAGCTGGTTTAGAGCATCTGCCTTACAAGCAGAGGGTCTGCGGTTCGAATCCGTAAACGCCCACAAAGAGACTGAAAAAGTCTCTTTTTTTGTGCGCCACGGCCTTCTCACCGCAAGGAGCCGATTATTTTTTCTTTTTTCCTTGCATATGTCAGAAAAAAGCAGTAACTTTGCACCGCAAAGTTGTGTGCTTATGATAACATTTATAATCGCATTAGTATTATTGGTCGTCGGGTTCTTTACCTACGGCGTATTGGTAGAAAAGATTTTCGGTGTTGAGCCGGATCGTAAGACGCCGGCATTAACCAAGACAGACGGTGTTGATTTTGTGCCGATGGCGCCATGGCGGATCTTCCTGGTGCAATTTCTGAATATTGCCGGATTAGGTCCGATTTTCGGTGCCATCATGGGTATTTTCTACGGTCCTGCTGCATTCTTATGGATCGTTTTCGGTACTATTTTTGCCGGTGGTGTGCATGATTATTTGAGCGGAATGCTGAGCATCCGCAAAGGCGGTGTGTCACTACCAAACATCATTGGCGACGAGTTAGGCAAGGGTTCCGGATTGAAGATGTTTGTCCGTATTCTGACGCTGGTTCTACTGATTTTGCTAACCACTACTTTTCTAAGCGGACCGGCTACGCTTTTACAAGGTTTGGCAGGCTTAGGGACCATGGATTTTCACGGGCGCATGATACCTATTATATGGGTATTGATCATCTTCGGATATTACTCGCTAGCGACAGTGCTTCCGGTAGATAAACTGATCGGCCGGTTCTACCCTATTTTCGGTGGTATACTGCTGTTTATGGGTTTGGGAATCATGGTAGTGATGTTAGGCTGGCATAGCAGCGAGATGCCGGAGGTTTTTGACGGATTACAGAACCGTCAGACAAACGGTTTACCGCTTTTCCCGATGATGTTTGTGAGTATTGCTTGCGGTGCTATTTCGGGTTTTCACGGCACTCAAAGTCCTATTATGGCGCGTTGCGTAACGAACGAGCGTCAGGGACGCTGGATATTCTACGGCGCGATGGTAGCAGAAGGTATTCTGGCCTTGATATGGGCAGCAGCGGCCGGTACTTTCTTTGCCGATCCTGAGCAGGGATTGTACGGTATAGACGGTTTGCAGGCTTTTGCGGCGCAACATAAAGGCGCGAATATCGCAGCGCTGGTGATTGATCGTGTCAGTCGCAGCTGGCTCGGAACGATAGGAGGTGTATTAGCTATCATCGGTGTAATAGCTGCGCCCATCACGAGTGGCGACACCGCTTTGCGTTCGGCACGACTGATAGTAGCAGACTTCCTCAATTGGGATCAGCGACCTATACCGCGGCGTCTGGCAATAGCTATTCCGCTGTTTCTGTGCGTGTTTGGTATGGTATTCGTGGATTTCAATGTCGTTTGGCGTTATTTCGCTTGGACGAACCAGACGTTGGCAGTCTTTACCCTTTGGGCAGGTACCTGCTGGCTGTATAAGAAGCCTACCTCCGTCCCCTCCCTAAAAGGAGGGGAGAAACAATATCGTTTCGGGTACTTGATAGCGCTTATTCCGGCTTTGTTTATGACGATGGTATGCAGCAGTTATATTCTGATTGCGCCGGAGGGTCTGAATATCGCCCCGGAAAAACGCATAATAGGATATATCATTGCCGGTTTGGTGACCATCGGTTGTCTATTCGGATTTATCGTTTGGACAAAGAAACGTAATAGAATGAGTGAGTGAATGAGAGAATGAGTGTATAGTGAATGATTAAGAGTGCAACATATATTATCTCCAGTCCGGACGTAAAGGACTGCCCGAAGAGCAATCTGCCGGAATATGCGTTCATTGGCCGAAGCAACGTAGGCAAATCGAGTTTGATCAATATGCTTTGCCATAATCCAAAACTGGCCAAGACGAGTCAAAAGCCCGGAAAGACCTTGCTCATCAACCATTTCCTCATCAACGACGCATGGCACCTCGTCGATCTGCCGGGTTACGGTTACGCTCAGGCGGGTCAGAAACAGCGCGAAGCGCTGAAGAAGATGATCGAGCGGTACTGCTTGTTGCGGGAAGAGTTGGTGTGCCTCTTCGTGTTGATTGATTGCCGTCACGAACCGCAGAAGATCGATTTGGAGTTTATCAACTGGTTAGGTGAGAACGGCGTACCTTTTGCGATTGTCTTCACCAAAGGAGACAAGTTAGGTCGCGTGCGTCTGGCAGAGAATGTAGAAGCGTATAAAAATCGATTGCTGGAGGAATGGGAAGAACTGCCGCCGGTCTTTGTG